>DAOVDS010000167.1 GCA_030669415.1 bacterium | reverse complement strand
AGTGGAAGGGAAATGCGTATGAAGCCTTGCGGATTCTGCTGGGCAAGGTAGGCTTGGACTTGAGAGCTTCAGCAGATGGAGAGAAAATGATCATCCATTTCGTTGAAGTAGAACACGAGGCAGAAGAATACTACGAGGAGTGCTTAGGAAGAGAGAGAAAATTCCTTTCAAGAGTGATTGGCAGGAAATTTGGCAATGCAAACCTCTATAAGCTTGTTGAAGTGCTAAAGGATGACTACAGGATAAACGTATATCCTGACAAAACCACCTGGAGAGAAGGGGATAGAGTGAGAATATCCGTAGAGAATCCTACAGTCAGGGAATTACTTGACCTACTGGAAGAGAATTACTCGATTAGCGGAATCTATGATTATGATTTTTCCGAAAGGGATGACCTGTATCTGATTAAGAAGAAACAAAACAACGACAAGTAGCCTTACCTTCCACCCTCGCCCCGTTGAACTGGTCAAGGTAGCAGGCCCGCCACACTGCCGCTTGCCGGAAACTTCTACTGTTTTTATGTGACTGATTATATTGCAGAATTTGGCAACATTGCAAAATTCTGCAATATAATCCAGATGGCACCAGACGGCATGGGATTGGCTTGGCAGCAGGTCGAGGTGGTTTTTATTCCGGGGGGCAGGCGGCCCGGCTATAGCACTTCACGGTTGTATGTAACCACTGAAGTTGGCTGCTGTTTAGTTCCCTCTCCCCCGGGGGGAGAGGGTTAGGGTGAGGGGGAATTCTTATCACCCTCCCCTCAATCCCCTCCCCTCAAGGGTGGGGAAGTCTGTAACAGGTTACACTCACTCGTGAAGTGCTATAAACATCCGCGGGATGAATCCCGCGGCTTTGGGAATTATCGGTGTTAATCTGTGGGAAAAACCACGCACATTTGCACGACGCTTCCGGTGACCTGCTCTGCAGGAAAGAGCCGGGCGGGTTTATTTTTTTATTTTGTATCTATTCCGCGGCTGGCCCCGTATATTCAGGCGTTTGGCTCTCAGGTAAGAGAACACTTTTCCCGTTTGGGGTATACGTCTTGAGAATTCTGCTGATTGCGCCAAAGAACACCACTCTTCACGATGCGACGCCGGGGTGGCTGCGCATACCTCAGCTTCCGCTGTCGATACTTGCGGCACTGACGCCGCCCGAGCACGAGGTTCTGATGGTGGAGGAGGAGTTCGAGCGCCTGCCTGACGACGAGAACTGGGACGTGGTGGGGATAACGTCGATGACATCCACCGCCCCGAGAGCTTACGAGCTTGCCACGATGTTCAGGCAGAACGGCACGAAGGTGATTCTCGGCGGCATACATCCTTCAGTCCTGCCGGCGGAGGCGGCGCAGTTTGCGGACGCTGTCGTGACAGGCGAGGCGGAGGGGCTCTGGCCGCAGGTACTCCACGATGCGCAGCACAACGAGCTGCAGCAGTTCTACCACAACTCGCAGCCGGACATATCGGATTCGCCGCTTCCGCTTCGCCGGAAGAGGCGCTCCCTGCTGGGTTTTCCTCCCTACATCATGCCGATAATGTTTTCCCGCGGGTGCCCGAACGACTGCGAGTTCTGCTGCGTGCACAGGGTATACGGGCGCAAGCAGCGGTTCATACCGGTCGAGAGGATTGTCGAGGACATAGAGAGAAGCGGCGCGAAGAACCTGATGTTCCTTGATGACAACATCGGCGGGACGCGCTCGTACGCTATGCGGCTTTTCCGGGCGCTGCGTCCGCTCAAGGTGCGCTGGCTGGGGCAGGCGTCGGTGCGTCTCGTACTCGACAGGGAGCTTTTCGAGGCTGCGCTGCAGTCGGGAATGGGCGGCCTGTTCTTAGGTGTTGAGAGTATCGAGCCCGAGTCCCTCAAGAAGATGCGGAAATCGCTTGCCTCGATAGAGCTTTACGAGGAAGCGATACGGCGCTGCCGCATGGCGGGAGTCGCGTTCCACGCGTCGCTGATATTCGGGCTGGATGAGCAGACGCCGCAGGTCTTCGAGCACACGCTGGAGTTTCTGATACGCAACTCGGTGCCCACGATTTCGGCGAACATACTCACCCCCTACCCGGGGACGCTGCTGTTCGAGCGCCTTGCGCGCGAGGGGCGCATACTGCACACCAACTGGGCTTACTACGACCACACGACGGTCTCCTACCGGCCCAAGAACATGGAGCCGGAGGAGCTGGCCGAGAAGTACCTGGAATTCAGGAAGGATTTTTTCTCCTACTCCTCGATAATCCGCCGGGGCTGGGCACAATTGCGCGTAATGCCGCTTGTGTACCTGGGGATGAATATGGCTTACCGCGGGACGACGAAGCTTCTAAGAAAACGCCACCGCGAGTACTTCACGTGGCTGCGCCAGCAGAAAGGCGCGCCGGCGCTTGAGGGCATAAGGGCGCCCGCGGCTGTTAGGCCTCACGCCACAATTCGAAGTCCGTGCAAACCCAGAGGAAGGCACTCAAGCGCTATGTCGCTGCCTACACGTAAGGTGAGAGAATCGGCGCAGTGATTTTGTCTTCGTGGAGTCCCCTGTAGCCCCCATCCTTGGCGTAGACTCTCTTCCTGTAGGTGAGGTTGAGGACAAGCAGCGGCAACGTGGCAAGAAAAGTGCGCTTGCCGAGGGTCGTGAGCAAGCGCTTGAGTATCGGCAGCCCGCCATAGAACTGCTTGTATGCCTCAGACCACCCTTCGTAGAGTTCTTCGGGGCTCATCTGCCTGGGCTGAAAGAGCACATTGCTCATATTGTATTTCGACCAGTTGTAGGTGAGGATTCTGTTCTCCCTGTCGAGCTTCTCAAAAAGCCTCGTCCCGGGAAACGGCGTGAGCAAGGAGAACTGGACCAGGTCTATCCCTGAAGCAAAGCAGAAATCAACCGTCTGGTCGAAGACCGACTTGTCGTCGCTGTCGAACCCGAAGATAAAGGCGCCTTCGACAGCAATCCCGTGGTCGTGAAGTATTTTTATAGCTTCCTTGTATTCCCTTGCCTTGTTGTGCGACTTGCCCGCTTCCCGCAGGCTCTTGTCCGACACGCTTTCAAACCCGATAAAGAGCCCCTTGCAGCCGCTCTTGCGCAGCAGTTTGAGAAGCGAGAGATTGCGGACGACGTTCACGGATGACTGACCGGCCCAGTATATTCTCTCCTTGACCAGTGCCGTGAGCAGCTCGTTCGCATATTTTATGTTGCCGATGATGTTGTCATCCACAAACCCGACGAATTTCGACTTGAGCGAGCGAACCTGCTCGATGACATCCTTTACCGGCCGGGTGCGGAACTTGCCGCCAAAGAAGCGGGTCACGGAGCAGAAATTGCAGTTGAACGGACACCCGCGCGTTGTCTGCACCATGTTTTTAATCCAGTATGAGTTGCGCGGCAGCAAGTCATAGCGGGGTGCCGGTATAGTGGATGCCGGCGGGTAGGTGTCGGACTTGTAGAAGCGGTCGAGGCCGCCGTTTCCCGCATCATAGAGGATGTGTCCCCAGATGCCTTCCGCCTCGCCTATTGCCACCGCGTCGGCAAACTGGGAGGCCTCTTCAGGCATAAGGGATGGATGTATCCCGCCCAGAACCACTTTCACACCGCGCTCCCGGAAACGCTTTGCAACCTCGTAGGCACGCGGCGCACTGGCGGTCATCGCGCTTATGCCAACCAGGTCCACATCCTTGTCGAAATCTATCTCAGCGATGTTCTCGTCAGTGATGGAGACTGAATGCTGCGGCGGCGTCAATGCGGCGATGGTCAGCAGGCTCATTGGGGGATAAAGAAATCCCTTCCCTATCTTCTTGCCGTTGTATATCGATGGTGCGATGAGCTCTATGCGCATTGTCTCCCTGCTCTCTTGTGAGGATAGGGCCGCCTTGCGCTGCGTGTTCTTCACCTCTCCTCGTGTCGATGCGTGTCCGCAGCCTGTGCAAGGCTAATCAGAGGATTATGGGCATCCGCGGCGCAATTGCAAGATTATTCTCAGATGAGCCGAATGAATGTTACATCTCACAAGTACGGCTCGCGGGAGGCAGGCTAACAGAAAAGGGCGATTATCCGAAGTCCTCGGTCCAGAGCCTGCCTGACTTCCCGACCCCGATGGAGCGGTGGCTGAGCATGTTCCGGTGGTGGCCCGAGGAATTATACCACGACCTGAAGGCGCCCTCCCCGGTCCTGGGGCCGGTTGAGATGTTCTCACCGGCGTAAGGCGCGCCCTCCTTGCGGCAGCGCGCTGCTGGGCCGCCGTGTATCTTGCAGTTGTGCGAGAAGAACCCGTTCTTCTCCATGCACTCGGAGTGCTTGCGCGCCGCCTGGACCAGGCCCTCGTGGATTCTCAAGGGCCGCCTGCCGAGCATCATCCTGTAGCGGTTCGTAGCGTCTATGCAGGCGCGCTCCTCTTTCGTGAGGGTGGTCTTGACTTTCTTGTTGTACTCGAGCGCCTCGAAGGCCCCGCGCGGGGCCATTACTTTCCACATGGCAATCTTGTCGCCGACTTGCTTGGAGATTGCCTTCTTCTCCTCTCCCATCTGTATGCTGGCGTCAGTGAACTTGTTTACGAGGTCGATAATTTTCTTGTACTCGGCCCAGCGCTCCTGGACGCTCGAGTTCTTCTGGAGGTAGAACTCGAACGGCGTATCGTACACGAGGCGAAGCGCGTTGACCGCCTCGTCAACCTTGGGCTGCCCGCTGCGGCCGTGGTTGGCATCAGGGTAGATTGTCTTGTCGAAGATTATGGATACTGCCTTTCTGCGCCTGGCCCCGATGATGGCGGCGAGCTTCCTGCGAATCGTGCCCTTGTTGTTCGTGAAGTAGCCGACAACCTTCTTGCGGTATTTCGCCCGCTCCTGGAAGAGGAGCTTCGCAAGCAGGTCCCTTGCGACCTTGCCCTTGGAATGAAGCGCCCCATAGGCGGCAAGCCGCTTTGCGGGGTCGGGGTCCCGGGCCATCTCGAGAAGCTGCTGGATATCCTCGGGAACCTCGATTTCCTCTATCCTGGCGCCCTCGGCAGCCTTCTCGTACTTGCGTATCTTGCGGAGCCTCTTGCTGCGTTCCTTTTCGAGCGCCTCTTTCGAGACCCACTTGCCCGAGACCTTGACAAGGCCCTGCTCGAGCGCTTCGGCATCCTTGGCGGGATAGTATTTCCCCTCGTACTTCTTCCAGCCCTTCGCCTTGCAGGCATCCTCATAGTTCATCCACTTGCCGCGGTAGAGAACGTAGCCGAGCTCTTCGTGTGGCGGGGCGTACTCCGGGTCGAGCTCGATTGCGCGAAGCATGTGCTCTTCGTACTCCTCGGCCATCTTGTTTTCCTTGCACCACAGGCCGAGGCTGTAATGGTCCTTCGCGGAGCCCTTGTCGATATCGCCGAGGCGTTTCTTGTAGATGCCTTTGAGGTCCTCGCCGCGCTCGATAGAGAGGATGTCTTCGCGCATAATTACTGTGCGGCCGTTGGGAGTCTCCACGACAACCTGTGTCTCGTCTTCTTCAACAATCCTGCCTATGACCCTTCCGCCCGTGTTGAGCTTGATTATGTCAGCGACAGCCAGGCCGGCGGCACTGGTGAGGACCATGCCTGCCAGAAGAAGAAAAAGCACTCGTCTCATAGTGGTTCTCCGTTCAGTTAGCTTCCGTACTCATCCAGTTTAATATACGTTCGTGGGCGAATGTATTGTCACGAAACTGTAAAAGCATCCAGGCATGTGCCTACTCCTGATTGAAACGGCTCTGACGCGGCGGCTACTTGAGTTTCTTCACCATCTTTACCAGGTTGCCGCCTTTGGGGTGAGTGGTGATTTCGAGCTCGTCGAACACCTTCGCGGCAACGGGGAAAGTGGCACTCGCGTCCGCGCCGTCGAGCATCCTGCCATGGTCACTCGTCTTGACGACAAGCTCGTCCGGCTTCACTACGAACAGCAACTGGTAGGTCGAAGGCTTGGCCAGATACGCATCCTGGGCTATCTTGCCCAATACCTCTTCAATGCCCTCCATGGCGCTGTTCACTTGGGCCTTGGGAATCTTGAGCCTGGTGGACATGGTGCCGAAGAAGCTCAAGAAGCTCTCTGTGCACTCGGGACTGCTCAGCAGGGTCATTTGAATGGGCATGGGTGTTTTCGGGGCAAAGAAGTTGACTTTGCACTGCCCATCCACGTAGAGAACGGTGGCGCACCGCGGGCACTTGTAGTTCCCGCTTTCAGGCACTTCCACTCCTATCGAGCAGGTTGCGCAGGTAACGACTATGGGGAAGTCCGCCTTCCTGGCGGCCGGCGCGGGTGTCACCCGGGGAGGAACGGCCCGAGGTGGCGCAGGAGCAGGTATCATCTGTGTAACATCCAGAACCTCCGGATCAGCTTCCTGCGGCTTGGGCGCGACGCGCGGCCTGGGCCCTGACGGCCTCGGCGGGGCCGGGCGGCGGGTGCCTGGCGCGACCTGGGCCCCTCTGCCCGATTTGGGCCGGGGAACCGGTGTCGGCCTCGCAGCAGGCGCAACCGGCTTCGGAGCTGCAGGTGCAGCCGGGGCTGGCGCGGCGCCAAATGCCTGGATAGCTTCCTGCTCCGTGTTGCACATCTCAAAGAACTCATGCAGCCCGAGCATCTCGATTACTATCTTCACCTTCGCCGGCACGCGCAGCAGGACGACCCCCCCGCCGCCAGCCTTGAAGGTATCGGCATACTTCACCAGCGAGCCCAGCCCGGTGGAGTTGACGTATTTCACCTTGGAAATGTCCATGATGAGCTTCGTGACTCCGCGCTTGCGTGCATCCTCAAGCTTGTTCTGGAAAATGTGGACGGTAGAGGCATCAATCGCTCCACCAAGTTCCGCAAACTCGATGTCGGGAGTATCGCCCATCTCACTGAACTGGATGTCAAGCTCGGACATGTAGCATCTCCTGTGACGGATCAAGCAGTGCGCAAATGGGAAACGTAAACCCAATACCACAAAGCACATCAAAGTCTATCACCTGGCCTCTTGGTGTCAAGATTTTTTTGCGCCGTGTTTGTGAAATTACTTGAAAGGACATCATCGCCGTGTTATCCTGCGAGTTCGATACAGAATCGAAGATGCACGGGCGCAGTGCGCCGTGGGGGTTGTATGGCACCAGGGATGGCGCCGCGAAGAGATCCGAGGGAACGCAGGCCCACCAGGAGGCCGGGGAGTCAGCGCAGACCCCTGCGCCCGCCGACCAGGCCCGCGGGCACCAGAAGGCCATCCCAGAAGGAGCCTCTGCCGGTTATTCTTGACTCGGACACCGCGCGCAACTCGCCCACGCACAAGCTGATGGATGACCGCAAGGTTGTCCGCAAGGCACCCAGGGCTGCGCCCGCAGCACCGGTTCCAAGGCGCATCCCGCTGACAAAGGAGCAAATCAGGGTAGGCGAGCTACTTCTTGCCGAAGGGCCGATAACTTCGGACCTCGTGCGCAGGCAGATAGAGGATGCCGGCCTGCAGAACAGCCTGTTGGCCAAGGCGGTCGCCGCCTCGGGGCACGCGCCCGAGTCGGAGCTTGTTACCCTGCTGCTCACCGGCTACAGGATTCCGAAGGTCAAGCTGGCCAATTACCGGATACCGGAGGAAGCGCTGGGGCTGATTCCGGCCGCATTGGCGCGCAGGCACAAGGTTATTCCTCTTGGACAGATCGGCTCCATTATATGCGTGGCTGTCGGAAGCATATTTCAAGTGGAAGTCAGCGTAGTTGAAGAAATCCGCCAGAAGACGGGCTGCGCGGTCAAGGTGTTCCAGTCAACGGCTGAGGATGTCGAGGTCGCAGTCAAGAGGTTCTATCCCGAACGGAAGAAGCGCGAGGTGGTAGCAGCCATCCCCGTCGCGCCGGACGTTGTTGAGAGCGTGTCCGCCGAGAGCGTGCCCTACGAGGACACGGCCGAGTGCTGGGACGAGCTTTACGCTTCGGCAGGCCCGTTGAAAGCTATCAGAATAGAGGACTGAGAAAGTGGCGAAAAAGAAGAAAAAGAAAAAGACCGGCGCTCAGACAGTCTTTGACTACAGGCGCGATTCAAACAGGTTCTTCACACACCTCGCCGCCCATTACAGGCAGCGCGACCGCAAACAGGTGGCGATAAGGTGCGAGGTAGACATAGTGCTGCGAAACGGCAGGCTTGTCGACAACGGCAGGGCTTCCATAAAGAACCTGAGCGCAGGCGGCGCGCTGCTGACCAACTTCAGTCTCGAGAAGAAGATTCTCCCCGCAAAACCGTTCCGCATAAAGCTGCGAATGCTCAATAAGGAATTCAAGGGGATTACGGTCGCCTGCCTGCCGGTGCGCATTGAGGTCGAGGATGGGTTCGGCATCGGGGTCAAGTTCCAGGACATATCAGTAGAAGTTTAAGCGATTTGCAAAGTGTCTAAGGTCGCAGCAAGCCATTAGAGGGCAAGATGTTGCACACTCCTACATGCCCAGAAAGGAGTTGTGAAGAACTTGATTTGTTTTGCCCTTATCGGGCTGGTTTTCTGCGTCGTTTTGGCCTTAATTGACAATTCCGCTGTGGCGGGAAATACCTACCATGTGCCGGACGATTACTCCACTATCCAGGCTGCAATAGACGCAGCAAGTAATGGTGATACCGTACTGGTAGCCGATGGCACATACACGGGATCGGACAATAAGGACCTCGACTTCGATGGTAAAGCGATAACGGTCAAGTCAGAAAACGGGCCCGAGAATTGCATCATAGACTGCCAAGACGACGGGCGCGCATTCTACTTCCACAATGATGAGACGAATGACAGTATCGTTGAGGGCTTCACGATCAAGAACGGCGACACCGGCATCTACTACGGCGCCGGGATTTATTGCTATGACGGCGCAAGCCCGACAATCACCAACTGCATTTTCGAGGATAACTCGACAAGGCGCGGGGGCGCCATCGCCTGTAAGAAGAACTCCAGCCCCACTATAAGCAACTGCATCATGAAGAACAACTGGGCGCTCTACGGTGGTGGTGTCTGGTTGTACGATGACTCTGATGCCATCATCAAAGACTGTGTGATAACAAACAATACAGCAGACAACAATGGTGGCGGCATACAAAGCTATGACTCGAACCCGACAATTACAAACTGTCTGATAGCAGACAATGAGGCCATCTCTCCTGGTGTTGGCGGCGGGGTGTACTTCTATGAAGGGTCAGTCGGGACATTGACTAATTGCACCATAGCCAATAACGATGGGCGTTATGGTGGCGGTGTGTCAGCCAAGGACCAGGGAACCACGATGACTCTCAATAACACCATAATCTGGGGGAACCACGCTTCAACATACGGTCACCAAATCCGCGCCTATGGCTATGGCGCCGTTGTTCTAAACTACTGTGACTACGCGAACGGCGACAATGATGTCAATACCTCTTCTCAAGGAACAGTCACCCCAAGCAACTGCAT
>DAOVDS010000437.1 GCA_030669415.1 bacterium | reverse complement strand
ATCTTCGAGCTCGTCACTCTCCTGCGCGTATGCGACGACGCAGTAAAACGCGCCCACAGCGGCGCAGAGCAGCAGCCAAAGCGTGATTCTTCTCATCTTGGCAATCCTTCAAAGACACTTCTCCCACATTGCGCTAATTATAGCACAATGTGCGGGCGAAAGCAAGAAAGCATCATGCCGGAAGAGATGTCATTGCGAGCACGCCGGAAGGCGGGCGTGGCAATCTCATCCTTGCAGGTTGATGAGATTGCCGCGGTGGCGAAGCCACTTCTAAAAGAGTCCCTGCGGGACCGTTCCTCGCAATGACAAATTCACCCTTTCTGGACATGAGCGAATACAACAAGTTCCTCAGGTGCGTTGGCAACAATTCCTATTTCTTGCGCGTGTACCTCGTGTACCTGTAGTACACCTCGAGCGTAAGGCAGTTGAGTGCGGTTGTGCATACGCGGCCGCCGACCATGCTCCACTTGCCGACCGGGTCCCAGGAGCCGCTGGCGCAGCCGCCCTTGCGCTGGGTCTCAACCAGTGCCTTCTTCATGGCTGTATTCCACTTGGCCCAGTTCTGGCCGCCGTACTGGAACATGGCGCAGGTGCCGTAGTACCAGTAGTAGGGGTCAACCTTGTCATTTTTCGGCTTGTTCCAGTTCGGCAGGTTCGCCATGAGAATGTCAACACCCTTGAGAATCTTCTGTTCCTTCCTCTTCTGCCCGCAGAGTATGCGGCTGTAGACCGCCACCGCGGTCATGGTGGGCAGCTTGGCGAAGTGCTCGTTGACGCCGCGGATGACTGAGCCGTCGTCGCCCGGCCTCATGTAGCCGCACTTGCCCGCCGTGTTGGTCGCGCGGTCGAACCAGTTGACTGCACCCTGGAGCGCCGCGTTGGGAACCTGGAGCCCTGCAGTCTTGGCGGCTTTCAGCGCCGTGACCATCCATCCTGTGACCGAGGTGTCGTTGCGCCCGCTGCGCGGCTCGTACTTCCACCCCAAGCCCGGGTTCTGCGCCCTCAGGATGAAATTGACCGCTTTCTCCGCGGGTGCCTTCAGGTTCCTGTCTTTCGAGAGAGCGTAGGCCTCGCAGAGCGCCGCCGTGCCCATTGCGTGGTTGTAAATCCACGACTCCGCAAGCCGCGGGCCAAGCGAGCCGTCGGCCTGCTGCTGCATCACAAGCCAGTCAAGCCCGCGCTTCACAGTGTCCTTGTAGTTGCCCTTTTTGTGCGTATAGCCGCTGCCCATGAAGGCAAGCAGCGCCAGGCTGCTTACAGCGACATCGTACTGCGAGGTGCCCTGGCCGTCGCAGGCGGCGCCCTTACAGTTCTTCTGGAAACCGTCCTGGTCCCATTTGCCATCCTTGTCCTGGTGGGCCTGCAGCCATTTCAGCGCGGCGGCAACAGCCTTCTCGGTGGCACGCGAGCCGCCTTCGCGAGCAAGACAGCGTTTTAGTAAACGCTCACCATACACGGTTAGCTTGAGAAGCTTTTTTACGCCGGGAAATACGATTTCCTTTATATCACTTTTTGGAATAGTGAGCTTCCCCTTGCCAGTATCCACTTCAACCTTATCCATCACAAGGCTGCCGGTTACAGTGAAGCGGACAGTCTGAACTTCATCTTCCTTCGCCTCATGAGGAAATCTGATTCTGCCTATCTCGCCGGCAGGAATAACAAGCTCGCCGTATGCGGTCTTGAGCTTCCATTTATCGATGGCCACCTTCCCCTTTATCATGCTGCCATCCTTCATAATGAACAGAAGATGTCCCGGCTTCAAATCTTCGAGCTCGTCACTCTCCTGCGCGTATGCGACGACGCAGTAAAACGCGCCCACAGCGGCGCAGAGCAGCAGCCAAAGCGTGATTCTTCTCATCTTGGCAATCCTTCAAAGACACTTCTCCCACATTGCGCTAATTAT
>DAOVDS010000086.1 GCA_030669415.1 bacterium | reverse complement strand
GGAGTGGGCGAGTACATAGAGGTTTTTTCTACAATTGAGGATCGTTACGGGAATGGTCTTGAAGGCGTAAGCGATTGTTATTTCATGACGCTTGGGCAACCTACCTTCAAGGAACTGGCCGAGAGATTCAAGCCAAAGATCCGCAGGCACAAGAAAGAGTTTCTCGGAGGTCCTGTCAAGGTTGAATATATGTTGAAGAGGGCTAAGCTCCTTGACACCGGGCCTATTCCCGACAAAGTTGTAGAAACCGACCCAACTTTGGATGACTTGCAAGAGCCGCCTACTGGCAAGGTTGATAAAGAAGACACATACTACTTGCCGTATAAGAAAGGTTCGGACTGGAAGATTTTACGCGACCCCCAAATGATAGAGGACAAGGTAGAGCCAGCGGTATACTGGAGAGGAGTCTCTTACACAAAAGACGGCAAAGTCCTCATAATCATTCAGTACTGGATGTTCTGGTCTGGCAGTAGCCTTCCTACCAAAGATGCCATAATGGATGACTTCTGTGTGCATGAGGGCGACTGGGAACTATTCCAGGTTCTGATCGAAAAAGTGGAACCTGAAGAAGAAGGGGAGGATGCGACAATAACGCCCATCGGCGTTACTGGCTCTGAACACTATTATGGGCTTGGCCTCCATTGGGATGACAAGCGGCTCAAGAAAGAAAAGGGTAGACCCATAATATACCCAGCCTGTGGTAGCCATGCTGTTTATTTCGAGGAACGAACATTTACCGTAGCACTGGGGACACCTGAGAAATGGCCGGGTGATGAAAAGCCTGACGCGGTTAAGACTCTCATAAACAGAGAAAAGGACTACACGAAGGAAGCTGAGAAAAAAGATTACGAGTATGAACTCGTGGAGCTTTCGGAAAAGATTGCCAAGTCGAAGGTGAGGTGGGGTTCTCCAGGGTCTGTATTTGAGCGCGGCCCTGTCGCCGCAGCATTTGATTTGTCAGGACCTCCAAGCCCTGCCTACAGGACGGATAAATCTGATGAAAAGCTGAACATGTATGAAAAGCCCGAAGACTTCCACAAGAGGTGGTTACAACCCAAGAAAGACCCATAGTCAAGGTTCAGTTTAGAGAGGAGGGAAAGATGCGGAAAATCATATTGGTGGCTGTCCTAGTTTACGTTCTATCGATGTTCTTCTTTTTCCAGTTTGGGTACTCGCAAGGCTGGCTCAAAGAAACCTTGGAATTCAAGGGAATCGAGGGTGAAGAACTGCAATACGACATTCACCTGCGAAGCAAAGAGAGCACTACTTATAATGACACGAAGGTAGAGAGAATCGTCATTGACAAAGGAAAGCACCAACTGAAAGTGACAGAAGTAACACCTGAGGGAGTGGTAAAAGGCGATGGCAAGACTTGGTCATATGAGAGAGCAATTTTCCAAGACGGCTCGTGGATTGAGGAAATTCCCGAGGAACCAGTAGTCATTGATGGCCGGTACGAAAGAGATAAGTATGGTAAAAGGATCGTTGAACCAGGTTCGCTTGAAGAGATACTTGAATTGACCACTTTTCCCCATACTCTCTACCTACCAGTCGTTACCGGTGAGCCTGTAGGCAAGGGCAGTAGGTGGCAAGAAAAACTGATTGTAGCTTACGGTCGGCATCCGGCCTTCCGGTTTGACTTGCTTGTGAAATTCCATCTTGAGAGGTTCCTATGGTATAAGGGTTTCTATTGTGCCGAAATTGCATACTCGTACAAAGGCAATTTCAACATCGCCGAACATCCTGAGCTCTTCCCTCCAGAGAAGTTGCAGAGCTTCAAGGTTTCACACAACCTTTGTGGTTACGGGACAGTGCTCTTTGCCGTTCCTGAAGGCAAGATTGTGCACAAGTGTGCGAGGTGCACAATCAAGATAAGCGAAAAGAGGCTTGAAGAACAGCAGTGGATAATATTCCGAATCATAAGACACGAAAAGCAGTTGAAGCTGGAGATAGAACCATAGGAGGAAGCCACGACTCCAAGCTTGAATATCGTCGACGCAGGCTAGTGGCAACTCTCTCTCTGGTTGCTGGTATCATTGGATTCTGTAGTCTGGCGACCTACTTCGCTGCTCTTTTTCTGGATACGGCCTTCAAGTACCTTTGCATGGTCATGGCACCCAGTGCAGTTTGTCTTGGCATAGCATGTCGGATAAAGGCGAGAAGATGTGTAAAACTAAAGGTTGTCTGGCTTGCGAACCTTGGTATTGTGCTCGGAGCCCTATCACTACTGTTTCTGGCTGCTGTCTATTCTCTGGTCTACTTATTACCTTTCTGACCAAGAAGCCCGTGAGATCGGTAGCGCTGATCTGCATGCCATCGAGTGTCTGAGCGGGGCAGTTCTTGCTTGCAACAACAGCATTTAACTGCTAAATTAGCGCATCGTTTTCCCGTTGGTGAAAGGTGAGGAATATGGAGCTGACTGATTTTCCCACTCATTCCCCGTACAGCCGGTCAGGCGCCTCGGTGGTCGAGTTTACCGTAAAGGCGGTCGTGCTCGGTATCGTGCTTTCCGCCATTATGACTGCCGCAAACGTCTACCTCGGCCTGAAAGCCGGCATGACTGTCTCCGCCAGCATACCCGCCGCTGTAATCTCCATGGGTATCCTGCGGGGGATTATGCGAAAGGGCACCATTCTTGAAAATAATATGGTTCAGACAATAGCCTCGGCGGGCGAGTCGCTCGCGGCAGGGATTATCTTCACCATCCCGGGGCTGATTCTGACAGGTGTCTGGTCACATTTCCACTACTGGACTGTGAGCCTTGTAGCACTGCTGGGAGGTGTGCTCGGCATTATGTTTATGATACCGCTGCGGCGCACGCTGATTGTCGAGGAGGTCGAGCTCAAGTACCCGGAAGGCGTCGCCTGCGCGAAGGTCCTCGAAGCAGGTCAGAAAGGCGGCAGGGGAGTTATCTATCTCTTCTTGGCCATGGGTGTCGGCGCGCTCATTACATGGTTTATCAAGGGTATTGCCCTCTTCAGTGGCTCGGTCGAGTGGGGCGTCCGCGTGGCCAAATCGGCGATTGGCTTCGGCCTTGATATCTCTTCCGCCCTTATCGGGGTAGGCTACATTGTCGGTTTCAACATAGCGCTTCTCGTGTTTATTGGCGGTGCTATTGCCTGGTTCGTGGCTATTCCCCTTGGCTGCCCGGCGCAGTGGCAGTTCGGCGAGGCCTATTCACTCACCATTGAGCGTGCAGCCTTCATCTCACTGGATAAGAGGAAAGCCATATACCACAAGGATGGCGAAGCGACCGCGATTGCGGCAGACCTGTGGGCTGATCCGGGCGGTCGCGAGATATACGAAGGCGAGCACGCCAAACTGGCACCGGTCAAAGACAAAACCTTCGGAGAAATGGGCTCGGTGCCAGAGGAAATTGCGTGGAAGGGGCTCTTAGAAAAGCACGAAATAGTGGGGGGTGCGACATTCCTTGCGAAATCCAGTACCGGCAAGATATACAAGCTGGGCATCGAGAAGGTCAGTAAGAACTCAATCAAGATGGTATTTGCCGGTGAGGCAGCCGCATTCAATGTGGCCTCCGATGTGTGGAACTCCCAGATACGTTTCATGGGTATTGGCGCAATGGTGATTGGCGGCCTGTGGTCCATATTCAAGATGCGACGAAGCTTTCTCAAAGGTATAAGGGATGCCTTCAGCGGATACAGCAAAATAGAAGCGGCAGAAGACCGAAAACCCCGCACAGAGACCGACATGCCCATACGCAGCATTGTAATAATAACTGTGGCTATGGTGATTGGTATATTTATCCTCTACAGCATAGTCACGAGGAGCTATAAAGTCACAACGAGAGGCGGTTCCTCGATCATTGTCCTTCAGGAGGGGAAGAAGGCAGCGAAAAAGGAAGAGAAGAAGCGCGACGTGCAAGAAGTGAAAGCCAAGAAAGTAGAGGAGAAGAAAAGCGTATATCCCGCCTACGGCATCGTGCCCCTTACCTCTCGAAAAGACAAGTGGCAAGTTGAAGGTGTTGTATACGAGACAATCAACAGGGCCTACGTAATAGACACCGGTATCAGTGAAAAAGAGATTGAGTTTTCAATTCCACCAAGGCCTGGAGACAGGATTAAGTTCCTGGAAGGCAAAAGAAAACCTCTCAAGGAGCTTTCCAGTGGTGACAAGCTTGCCATTACCAGAACCACCACCGCGGGCAATCAGGTGTTTAGCGGCGTGGTGGTGCGTGCAGCAAAAGAGTCTTTCAAGCTGAAGGTGCCGCTGCGGGTCGTCAGGCAGATTCCTGCGGACAGGATAAAAGAGCAAAAAGAGGCCGGGCCAGATGGCAAAGTGACATTTGTAACTGTTGACGACGAGTTGCTCACCGGCAAACTTCTGCCGCAATGGAATGGGGCAACGCATATTCTTTCAAATGAAGGCCACCGCTTCATTCTGACAAAGCCGGAGAAAGTGGCGAATTACCGGTTCGGCATGTCGCTGGTCTCGCTGATTGCAATGATTGCCGCCGGCTTCTTCTTCGTCGCAGTGGCAAGCTACATCTCCGGTCTTGTGGGGTCTTCAAATAACCCTGTGTCGGGGATGATTATCTGCACCGTGCTGTTTACTTCGGGCCTGCTTCTCCTGTTTGGCTTTACTGGAAATCTCGGCATTATAGCGGTGCTGGGGGTGGCGGGTATCGTGTGCTGTGCGGCAGCCACTGGAGCTGATGTTTCCCAGGACCTCAAGACAGGCTGGCTGGTCAAAGCCACGCCCGCCAAGCAGCAGTATGGGCAGATTATCGGTGTCGCGGCAAGCGCGTTTCTCATTGCCCCGGTGCTGGGGATGCTGCACAATGCCTACACTATCGGTTCAAAGGAACTCGCGGCACCCCAGGCAGGCATGTTTGCCAGCATAGTGGATAAGATATTCCGCCACAAGCCGTTCCCCTGGGGGATGGCTATGGCAGGCGCATGCGTGGCAGTTGTATTGATTGTGATTGACGAGATTCTTCGCAAGAAAAAATCGGCATTTCGCACTCACGTAATGCCTGTAGCGATTGGAATCTATCTGCCGATAACCCTTGCAGTGCCGATTCTGATTGGCGGGCTGGTGAATCTGGGAGTCGGCAGGCTCAAGAGGGGAGACAAGGATACACAAGCTGCCGCCATACACAGGGGGATCCTGTTCTGCGCCGGCCTGATTGCGGGTGAGGCTATTCTCGGCATTGTAATCGGCGGCATGAAGGTAAGCTTTGACCTGCCGTTCAAGATATGGAAAGAGGGCGTGGAGGTCTTCCCCGATCTTGTCAGCATTGGCGCCGTTGTGCTGATTGTGGCGCTTGTGTTTGTCGTTTCCCTGGTGGGTAATAAAGAGAAGGCGAGTTGATAGCCCGGGATACAGTTCCTGTAAAGACGGCCCAAGGGGCCTCGGAAGAAGGCTCCGCCGTGGTGCTCCTCATGCCGCGCTACCCCACATTCGCCGGCAGGCTTGTGGGAAAACTGCTTCACCGCAGCACGCACATAAGGGTGAAGCTCGATGACCTCGGCAGCGCAGTCTGGCGGTTGATTGATGGTACAAGGAGCATCCAGCAGATAGGCGAGGAAATACAGAGCAGTTTCGGCGCCGCCGCGGAGCCGGTGCCCCCGAGGCTGGTCGAGTTCCTCAATATCCTGATAAGAAACAAGTTCATTCGGCTGACTGAATCTTGTGAGGTGAAGAGTGTGGAGTAAGGAAGATATAGAGAAGTTGTTCGCGTGGATAGATTCCAGCAGGCCGCAGATGATAGAGCTGCAGAAGAAGCTTACCGCAATTCCCGCCATCGGCCCGAAGGGCGGGGGGCCCGGCGAGGCTGAAAAGGCGGCGTTTGTCCTGGGGCGGCTCAAGGAGTGGGGCTTCTCCGACGTGGAGGAAGTAAGGGCGCCCGCGGACGATGTGCCCAGCGGATACAGGCCCTCAGTCATCGCCCGCGTGCCCGGCAGAAGCTCCGAGCGCACCGTCTGGGTCATGACGCACCTCGATATCGTCCCGCCCGGCGCAAGAGACCTCTGGGATACGGACCCCTACGAGGTTGTCGAAAAAGACGGCAAGCTGTACGGGCGCGGCGTGGAAGACGACCAGCAGGGAATGACCTCGTCTATCTTCGCCTGCCGCGCGCTTATCGAGCTGGGTCTCAAGCCCGCCTTCGACGTGGCGCTGCTGCTTGTAGCTGACGAGGAGACGGGAAGCGGTTTCGGCGTGTCCTACCTGCTCAGGGAAAAGGAAATCTTCCGCAAGCAGGACATAATAGTCGTGCCTGACGGCGGCACACCCGACGGCAGTATGATTGAAGTCGCGGAGAAGTCCATCTGCTGGGTCAAGTTTACTGTCACGGGCAAGCAGGCGCACGCTTCGCGCCCCGACTCGGGAAACAACGCGCACCGCGCCGGCGCCAACATGATTGTTCACCTCGACAAGGTGCTTCACGAGAAGTTCTCGGCCGAGAATCCCGTTTTCGACCCCCCCGTCTGCACTCTCGAGCCTACCAAGAAAGAAGCCAACGTCGAAAACGTCAACACAATCCCCGGCGAGGATGTTTTCTACTTCGATTGCCGGATTTTGCCTGAGTTTAGCCTCGATGATGTGTTAGAATTTATGAGGGCGCAGGCAGACAGTGTCGCCGAGAAGTTCCATGTAAGTGTGAAAGTCGAGGCGGTTCAGAAGCAGCAGGCCGCGCCGCCTACGCCGGTTGACGCTGACGTGGTCAAGCGGCTCGCCTCTGCCATTAGGGAAGTCTACGGCGTTGAGCCGCGGCCGCAGGGAATCGGGGGCGGTACGGTTGCCGCGCTCTTGAGAGATGAAGGGTTTGACGCCGCCGTTTGGGGAAAGCTGGACGAAACGGCGCATCAGCCTAACGAGTACTGCCACATCGCCAACATGATTGGCGATGCCAAGGTGTTTGCGCACCTTTTCGGACAGGAGTGATATCGCCCGCGGTATGCGGGCAGGAGGTACTTACGTGCCCAGAGAGCTGATACTTCTGACACTGGTCTTTGCGCTGGCCGGGGCCGGCTGCGCCTCAACGAAGCTGGCGCCCGCGAGCACCACAAACCTGTTTGACAGCAGGACTGGCGAATCGAACCTGGCGCTCAATCCGCCTCGAGAGAGCAGCGCTTCCTCCATACAGGCTGCCCCGGGGCACGACAGGATTTGCTACAATCTGCTGCCTCTCTTTGAGCAGGATGACCCGGGACCGGGTGAGCGCGGTACTGCCCGCGCGGACGGCCACCCCGCGATACATGGCCCCTATTCACTGCTACTCGTGGGCGACTTCATCGCACCGAGCATGGGCAAGCTTGATGAAGCCTACGGGGTGGATACGCGCCTCATGGTCCGGGTGGTGGACAGCTTCTTTCTGGGAGGCGGTGCCGGCTATGCTCGCATGAAGAACGAGGATTCAAAGGGGCTTATTGAAGGAGAGTTGCAGCGCTACAGTACTGTCTTCTGGGCCGAGTACCGCCTGACTTTCGGTAAAACCACGTGGTCTCCCTCCTTTGACTTCGGCATCGGACCCGGCTGGTTCGTGGCGCAGCCAGTGCCCCTCTCACAGAGGCGAAAAGATATCGAGGCCCTGAACCGCAAGCTCAAGGTCGGCGTAATGAGTACGGTAATCCTGAGAGGCGCCGTGCAGCTTCGCCTGCCGGTGATTCGCTCGACCGACATGTCAGTCTCCGAGGGCAACGCCGACCTCATCATAGGCATTGGCGCGGATTTTGGGAAAGGCTCCGCGCGATACACCATCACAGACATCGCCGCGGGAATCAAGACGAAGTCACGCGGCACAGTAACGCTGGACGCTTTTCATGCGTTTGTGGGGTTGTCATTTAGGTTCTGAGCTTTGACCATTTGAGAGATTCGGAGCAATTGAGGAGAGGAGGTCCTATGACAAGGAAATCGCTTCTGATAGTGATGGCTGCGCTGATTCTTGTCGGCACTATCGGCTGCATGGCGCACACTCACACGGTTGGCGCGGGTTCGAGAGGCATGGGCCCGCCCGCGGTTGCCAGACAGTGGTATATCCTGTGGGGTATTATCCCCATAAACAGTGTTGACAGCAAGCACCTCGCCGGCGATGCAGTGGACTACACAGTCCACAGTTGGCGGTCGCCACTCGACATCATCATCAATATACTTACCCATTTTATCACTATACATTCGCGTACAGTCGAAGTCTATCGCTGAGCCTGTGTCAAGGGCGGGTGCACACCAGCACCCGCCCTTCTTCCTTTATTGCTACTGCTGTTTGCCTTGCGCCGCCTCCAGCATCTCGCACAGCTTCTTTGCCTGCTCCATGAGGAACAGGAGCTTCTTCTCCACTTCATCCGCACGCGGCCCCTCTGTCGGGCGCGCTTCCCACGCGTTGTGCAAGGCATGCTGAAGCTGCGCAGCCTTGGCCGTGATTGCCGAGTCCAGCGCCTCGCCGGAGGGCCGCCTTGCCGAGAGCGCGACCAGCGCATGGCTGGGGAAGCCCAGGCCGGCGAGCACTTCCTGCTGCGGCGAGGGCATGGATGGGCCGGCGCCGGGAGTTACGTAGAGCCTGGGCTCTGAGCGAAGCAGCCCGTCAAAATCCTCGTAACTCAAGTCGCGGCAGTCGAACTCTTCGCAGTACTCTTGATAGAGGGCGTGTGTCGAGAGGAAGTAATCGTCGGCGTCGGTGCCGCTGAGCTTATCGATACACCATAGCGCGGGTTCGGGCTCGGGTGCGGGAAGCTGCACTACTCACTCCATTTCCCGAGGAGTTCCAGCACTTCGCGCGCCAGTTGATGTTGAGGGTCAAGCTCAATAGCCTTACGCGCGTTTGCCTCCGCCTGCTTCATGTCTTCCTTCTCGAAGTAGCACTGGGCAAGGCCGGCGTATGCGTCCGCCTGGTCAGGCCCGCCTACTACGATTGCAGTCTTGTACTCGAATATGGCCTCGTCAATCTCCTCCTCCCCCCGGAGCGCATCGCCGAGTCGCTCGTGGATTCCGGGGATAAGAGGGCTCAGGTGAATCACCTGGCGAAGCAGCGCGGCCGCCTCCTCGTACTCGTGCTTGCCCAGGTGCCTGTCCGCCAGTTCCACTCTGCCCTGGAACTCGGTGTCTGAGAGGGCAACTACCTTCTCAAGCATCTCGAAGGCTTTGTCTTCCTGGTCATCTCTTTTGTACAAGTTGTAGAGTATCCTGTACGGGCTCGACGCCGAGCCGTCCCGGTCAAAGTCACTGAGGGCCTTCTTGAGGTGCTCTATGGCCTCCTCCTTCTTGTCCTCGGCGAAGTACAGTTGCGCCAGGACAATGTGTACATCGTAAGTATTCTCCAATCCCGCCGCGACAGCCTTGAGGTAGTTCTCCTTCGCTGAGGAACTGAAGCCCTGGTGCATATCCAGCGCCGCCTGGGCCAGGAGAGCCTCCGGGCTGGACGCATCCAACCGGAGGGCTCGCTTGATGCAGGTCTCCGAGTCGAGCACCTTGCCTGCCGCAAGGTAGGCGCGTGCGAGCCTGGCGCTGAGGGCCGCGTTGTCGGGCTCGAACTCCGCACCGTCCTGGAGCCGCGGGACATCTGTGGCCGTTATCCTGCCCGCTACGTTGAACTTGCCGAAACGCTCCTTCGCCCATTTCAGGAAGTCGGCATCAAGCTGTGAGACCTCCACGCCGAGGCACTCCCGGAATATGACGCTGTCTGTCTTGCCCTCTGCGTACGCATCGATTATGGCGAGCACCTTGTCGAAGCTGAACTTCCCGACTATGTACTCGACAATGAGCGAGCTTTGATAGTAGGCGCCGAGTATCTCCTCACCGCTTCGCGGCTTGTTGAACTTGCGTTCCAGCTTGGCGATTGGCGTTACCGCGTCGCGGCTCAGCGCATCTATGAAGGCCCGCTCCATGTTGCGGGCCCAGTGCGGGTATGCATCCTTTTCTTCATAGACGCTCAGTCCTTCTGTGAACCAGTGCGAGATGCGGTTCTTCGAGCGCTGCAGCGTGAATACGTGTGCGAGCTCGTGGTGAAGAGTCTTCGCCCAGTTGTAGGTGCCTGCCCGGCGGGCTGAAGGGGAGTCCATAGTGACCAGCGGGCCGAAGCATGCACCGGAGGCGGGGATTCCCGGCAGGCCGACCGTCCGGGCCGAGAAGTACTTGTGCTTGCGGAACAGCTCTATCAGGATAGGGCCCTTCGGCTTGAACTTGTACTTCGCCGAGAGCAGCTTGTACGACCATTCAGCTACCCGCTCGACGTATGGCGCCAGTGTCTCGAATTCGGCGCCGTGCGCCTTTATCACGAAGTGGGGCGTCTTTTTCTGCTTGAAGTTATCGTTCATGTGCATCAGAAGCTGCAGAGAGTTGTAGGTCCATATATTGAATCCGTCGTTCTCGCGGGATGTCTCCAGGTATTTCTTCGCCTCTTTCTCCTTGCCCAGGCGCAGCATGTTGAGCCCGACTACCGCGTAGGCGGGCCAGAACTTCTCGTCCGCCTTCAGTGCGGCAAGCGCCAGGTCCAGAGCCTCCTGGTAGCGGAACTTCGCCTGCAGGACCGAAGCCACACCGCAGAGGAACTCCGCCTTTGCGCCCTCAAGCTTGAAGACCTTCTCGCGGGTGCTCTCGTAGGCGCTCTGGTCAACGCGAAGCTTGTGGATCGCCGCAAGCATCACCAGGACATCGACTGACTGCGGGTTCGCCTTCAGGGCCTTCTTGAGGTATGACTGCGCCCGGTCGTAGTTGCTGTCCGTCAGCTCGGAGTAAGCCAGATAGATATGCGCGCCGGGAAAGGTGCGGTTCGTCCGCAGCGCCTTCCTGGCGAAGGAGCGGGCCTTCGAGTAGCGCTCAGGCCCCAGCTCGCCGATTTTGCTGTAGAGCCAGGCGAGATTTGTCAGGGTTTCCGGATGTTTCGCGTTTATCTCGAGCGCTCTGTCAAAAAATTTCTTGGCCTCGGGATAATCATACTTCTCGAGGAAAATCTTCCCGCGCAGGTTAAGAGCGCCAAGGTGTTCCGGGTCCTTCTTGATGGCGTCCCCGAGGATTGAATTCGCCTCAGCGTACCTGTTGAGCTCCACGCAGACTGCAGCCGCGCAGACCGTTTCATCTACAGTATGGTCACTGCCGCTCAGGTAGGCGGTTCGCGCCTTCTCGAGAAGCTGCTCCGACTCCTTGCCCTTTCCCAGGAGCGACAGCATCCTGCCGGCTCCAAGAAGTGAGTGCACGTTTGAACCGTCCAGAGCCATCCCTTTTCTGTAGAATTCCAGGGCTTTCTCGTATTGGCCGGTGTTTGCGCAAGCGTCTGCGCCGAGAGCAACCATCTGGGCTGTTGCAGACTTGCGGGCCGCAAGCGATGCGGCGTTCTCAGCAGCCTGTTTGTAATCGCCCACCAGCAGGTAGAGCTTCAGCAGGCCCGTGTTGGCCCGCGCGTGGTTCTTCTCTTTCTCAACTGCCGCCAGAAACATCTCGACCGCGACGTCGTATTTGCCCTCGATGAGTGCATCGTATCCTTGTTCGGTCAGGTCGTCAGCTTCACCGGCGATGGCAAGGCACGGCAGCAGGGCAAAGAGCACAAGAAGAAAACCGGTTGAGATTTTCACTTCCAGACCTCCATGGCTACGTTTCCAGCTTCACCAATTATACGTCCGGCACATGGAATTTAACAGGTTATTTTTGATGCTGCGAGGCAGTGTCCTTCTCTGAGAAGACGTGCATCAGAATACCCGGCGGCGGGTGCATTGGGTCACGAAGGAGTAGTTGAGCGAATTCTCTTGAGCCCGCCGTTTGCGAAGTCCTTGATGAACGAGAGAACTCCGTCCGGGATTGTCTTCCACCCGAAGTGGTTTATCTCGGCGATTGCCTGGCCCGCGCTCCATCCATCGTGAGCGATCCGGTAAAGGCTCAGCACCATGTAAGTACGGTTCCTGGCACGGTTGCAGTGGAAGAACACCGGCGTGTTATCAGGGTCCTCGACTACGCGCAGGAACTGGGCAATCTGCTCATCAACAGGCGGGCGCTTGCCGTTGAGCGGCATGACATAGTATCGCAACCCCAGTGATTCAGCCGCATCCCGGTAGTCAAAGCTGGCCCGCAGGTTCAATATCGTCTTGATGCCGTGTTCCTTGAGGCGGCGCAGTCCGCGCTGGCTCGGTGTGCTGCCTATGTACAAACCGTGGTTAACGTGCGCGAACTTCCGTATGCCGTGGAACCATTTCCGCCGCGCGAAGCTCGACCTGTTCTTGTCGCCGAGCGGATTGTGCCTGCGCACAGTCTCCCGCACGAACGCCAGAGGCAGCAGACAGGTATCAATGACTGACTGGAAAAAATGACCGTTATTCATATCACCCTCAAAGGTGCTTTTTACCGCTCCATGTGAGTGGAATTCTTCTACACGCCAAAAAAACGACCCTCAGAACGCAGTCGTTTGTCTGGGCGATGTTAGTCCTCTTTCCGCAAGAATAATACCCTCATCCATCCGCACTTTCAATGCCTTTTTTGGCGTATCTGCAAAAAACTCATACACTTCCCGCAAGGGTCGCGCCGCGAGGCGAATACTGTTTCAGTATGTTAAGGCAAATTTGCCATCACCAGCCGCTGTTCCTGTTGTCTTCAGTCAGAGAATCTCCCTGTCAAGGACTCTGTATCCGACCGCCTCGGAGATGTGGCGGGAGGCGATTTGCTCCGAGCCGTCCAGGTCTGCGATTGTCCGCGCAACCTTCAGTATCCTGTGATAGGCCCTTGCCGAAAGCCCCAGAGTCGTCACGGCGGCTTTCAGGAGGGCTTCGCTCTCACCGTCAACCTTGCAGTGCTCGCGAATCCGGCGAACCGACATCCGGGCGTTCGTGAAGCCATCCTGTCGTTTGAAACGCTCCACCTGCACCTCGCGCGCCTTGTTTACGCGAGCCCGTATCGCTGAGGAGGGCTCGCCGCACCGGTCGCTCGAGAGCTGCTTCCAGCGCACGTAGGGCACCTCGACGTGCATGTCAATCCTGTCCAGCAGCGGCCCGGAGATCCGCGACCGATAGGTGCGAACCTGTCTGGGCGTGCACCTGCACTGCCGGCGCGTGTCGCCCAGGTAACCGCAGGGGCACGGGTTCATCGATGCAACGAGCATAACCTGCGCGGGGTAGGTGACAGAGCCCTTCGCCCGTGAGATTGTTATTGTTCCCTCCTCGAGAGGCTGGCGCAGCACCTCCAGCGCGCTGCGCTTGAACTCGGGCAGCTCGTCGAGGAAGAGTACCCCGTTGTGTGCCAGGCTCAGCTCGCCGGGCCGCGGCGTCGAGCCGCCGCCGACAAGGCCCGCGTCCGAGATTGTGTGGTGAGGGCCGCGAAACGGCCTGCGCGTTATGAGTCCGGCCCCCTGGGGGAGCTGGCCGCTTATCGAGTGCACCTTGGAAGTCTCGAGCGACTCTTCCGGCATGAGCATGGGAAGTATCGTCGGGAGCCGTTTCGCCAGCATTGTCTTGCCGCAGCCGGGCGGCCCGATAAGTAGGATGTGATGCCCACCGGCCGCCGCGACCGTCAGTGCGCGCTTCGCGCCTTCCTGGCCGCGGACATCGCTGAAATCAATCTCTTCGAGCGGCTGGGATGCGGCGGGCTCGGAAAAGTCGAATGCCCCTTCCTGTATGTCAAGCTCGCCCGTCAGGAGGCCCGCCACCTCCGCGAGCGTCCTTACCGCAAAGACCTTTATGCCGTCAACTACAGCCGCTTCCGGCGCGTTCTCGACAGGGACAATCACACCGTCGAAGCCCTTCTGCCTGGCGGTTATTGCCGCAGGCAGCACGCCGCGCACCGGCCGGACTGTGCCGTCAAGCGCCAGCTCTCCCAGCATCAGGAAGCGCGTAAGGATATCCGACTCAATCTGCTCGGTGGCGACAAGCACGCCGACCGCTATCGGCAGGTCATACACCGGCCCCTCTTTTCGCGTGTTGGCAGGTGCGAGGTTCACCGTGTAGCGCTTGGCGGGGAACTGGTACTTGCTGTTCTTGACGGCCGTCCTGACCCGGTCGCGCGACTCCTTCACCGCCGAGTCTGGAAGGCCGACAATCATCATGCCCGGCAGCCCCCTTGCGGCATCCACCTCTATCTCGACGACGTAGGCGTCTATCCCGTGGGTTGCCGAGCTCATAACCTTGGCAGGCATCTTCTTCCCTCTGCACCTGTTAAGAGCATGCACTCTAACCGCGTCCCACCCGCCTGTCAAGGATGCATTGCTATTCCGGCTCAATCCTAATGGGGCAAGTGCAGTTGAGCGCCTGCTATCTCGAATCCAATCCATCTGTCTTCTGGTGCTTGCGTTGGAGTGCAGCAAGTTCTACAATACATGCAGGGGGCAAATTGCTGCTAATAATGGGGTTGCGCAGCGTGA
>DAOVDS010000113.1 GCA_030669415.1 bacterium | reverse complement strand
ATAGCCTCGGGGGACACAATACGGGTTTTTTGGCGTAAGTCATTACCGTACAGCAAGTTATGTTCTCCGTTTTCTCTTGGTTGATTTTGCTTTAGTTTTCCTCTTTTTCTTCTTAGGGCGACCGCCTTTCAGTGGACGGATGGTGCGTTTGACAAGGCTTTCGATTCTGTTAATGAACGAGTCCGAGCCGAGGGGCCGGCCGGTGCGGCTGTGAAGGCGAAGCTTTCCAAGCTCCCTGTCTTTGAGTCCTTGGCGCAGAAATGTTTTCCAGTTTCTGACGTAGCCGGCGAGCGCATCGACATTCACAAGCTGATCTTCTCCTGCGAGGTGAGCGTGAAAGCTGGAGTGGGGCCAGTCTTGCAAGCGCTCGACGAGCCGGGCCCGCAGGGGGTTCAGTAGGATGTATCTCACGGCGAGAAGCAGGTATGGCTCGTCCATGGGGAAAGAGGCGAAGCGGCCCTGCCAGAGGTATCCGCGCCAGTTCTCGCGGAAGTTGACCATGCGTGTGTAGCGGCGGTGGACTTCGCCAATGGCGCGGGCAAGGCTTTTTTCTGTCTGCGGGACGACTATCAGGTGTACGTGGTTGGGCATGAGACAGTAAGCCCAGATGTCGAGTCCCTTTTTGCCGGACCACTCGGCCAGCAGGTTAATGTAGTGGCGGTAGTCGTCGTCGCTGAAGAAGGTCTGCTGCCTGCGGTTTCCGCGTTGAACAACGTGGTGGGGAACGTCTGGAACAACGACTCGCGCGAGTCGGGGCATTGGTTTTCTCCTGAACTGCGTGCATGCTCCTTGCAGCGTGCTTATGCCATGTATGGTCAACGGTGTCAAGAAAAAACCCGTATTGTGTCCCCATGTTTTGTGAGACACAGAAGCCCGGAGTTTCTAAACGTTTGCTTTTGCGGCGGCGGCCGCATATAATATCCGCATGCTGAAGATTGAGAAGCGTTTTTGAAGGAGCATCACTATGGCGGCCAGGAAGAACCGGCCTGACATTGCCGACAGCGCTCTGAAGAATATTCTCAAGGAAGTAAAGGATTCTATTCGCGAAGCGATAGGAGACCGCTTCCGGTTGATACTCTTTGGCTCCCGCGCTACCGGCCGCGCACAGCCCGACTCCGACGTTGACCTGCTTGTGGTGCTGCCGGACGAACTCTACACTTTCGAGGTGAAGAAGAAAGCTCGTGACGCGGTGTATGACTTCATACTGAAGAGCGATTACCTCTTATCCGTCATAGTGGTCTCTGAGAGCCTTATGGAGGAGCGCAAAGGGTTCATGTTCTTTGATGCGGTCGAGAAGGAAGGAATAACCCTATGAACAAAGAAGCATGCGTAAGGCTTCTGATGTCCCACGCGGCAGAAAGTCTCGAGGCGGCGCAGGGGCTTATTGACAACGGACACTTCGGCATCTCCGCTTCACGCGCTTACTATGCCATGTTCTACGCTGCACAGGCGGCGCTGCTGCATCTGGACATGCAGTTCAGGAAACATTCCGCGGTAATCTCGGCGTTCAACAAGGAGCTTGTCAAATCAGGAACTCTCCCGGCCTCTTTGTTCAAGTCCCTGCGGAATAGTTTTGACTTGAGGTTAGACAGCGACTACGGACTGGTACCCGTTTCAAGGGAAGAAGCCCTCACCGTTATTCAAGAGGCTGACAATTTCATCTCCACTGTACGCAAGCATCTGCTGAAACAGGGTTATGCACTGGACGAAGATACATAAGATAGTTGCCGCAACGCGCAATCCGAAGAAGCTTCTGGAACTCCAGAGGCTGCTTGAAGGGACTAACATCGAAGTCGTCTCGCTGGCTGACTTGGGTGAGCTCTCCGAGGTTGAGGAGACGGGCGCGACCTTCGAGGAGAACGCGCGTCTGAAGGCACTCTCGTATGCGCAGCAGACGGGGCTGGCGTGCGTGGCGGATGACTCGGGCCTCGAGGTAGAGGCGCTGGGGGGTGCGCCCGGGGTCTTCTCCTCCCGGTATGCAGGCCCGGGTGCGGATGGCAGAACACTGTGCGAGAAGCTGCTTCGTGAGATGAGCGCCGTGTCTGACGGAGAACGCGCCGCTCGGTTCCGCTGCTTCGTGGCGTTGGGCTGGGAAGGGGAAGTCATCGTGAGGGCCCGGGGCGAAGTCAGCGGGCAGATAATCCGCGAGATGCGTGGAGCTGGCGGGTTTGGCTACGACCCGGTTTTCGTGCCTGAAGGACACCACAGGACTTTTGCGGAAATGGAACCCGGGCAAAAAGACTCCCTGTCACACCGGGGCAAGGCATTGACGCGGTTCAAGGCAAGACTGGAAGAACTGCTTGGATAATACGAAGTGCAAAATTTAAGAGTGTAAGCAAGGGGGATAAGGAGATAGTGGGGATATGGGGATAGGAAGAACGCTCATGTCCATTTTTTGTGACAGGCAAGTGGAGAAGTCCAGATGCCGGAAGAGATGTCATTGCGAGGTCCCGCAGGGACTCTTTTAAAAGTGGCTGCGCCACCCGGAAGGCGGGCGTGGCAATCTCATCCTTGCAGGTTGATGAGATTGCCGCGTCACTTCGTTCCTCGCAATGACAAATTCACCCTTTCTGGACATGAGCGAGGAAGAAATGTTGAAGGTTCAAGGTTGAAAGTTGAACGTCATAAGAAACTATCTTATTTGTCTCCTTATTTATCTCCTTATCTCTTCTATCTCCGAATCTCCTTTTCTTACACAATTTTGAATTCTTCATTTTGAACTTTGGTGAGATGGAACTTGAGCGCATAAGGAACTTCTCGATAGTGGCGCACATTGACCACGGCAAGAGCACGCTCGCGGATAGGTTTCTCGAGCGTACCGGGGCCGTAGCTGCGCGAGACTTCCGCGACCAGCTTCTTGATGACATGGAGCTTGAGCGCGAGCGCGGGATTACTATCAAGGCGCGGGCCGTGCGCCTGTTTCACACCTGTATGGGCAAGAAGTACATGCTCAACGTGATTGACACGCCCGGGCACGTGGATTTCACCTACGAGGTCTCTCGCAGTCTCAAGGCGTGCGACGGGGCTGTGCTGCTTGTGGATGCCTCGCAGGGCGTCGAGGCGCAGACAATCTCGAATATCTACCTGTGCATGGAGAACAACCTCGATATCCTGCCGGTGCTCAACAAGATTGACCTCAAGACGGCGCGGGTGGACGAGGTGCGCCAGGAAATCTCTTCGATACTCGGGGTTGACCCCTCGGAGATTATGGGTGTGAGCGCGAAGACGGGCGAAGGCGTGGATGCGCTGCTTGAAGAGATAATCACGCGAGTCCCTGCGCCGAAGGGAGACCCTGAGGCGCCGCTTCAGGCACTTGTCTTTGATGCCGTTTTTGACGAGTACAAGGGAGTAGTGATTTACGTGCGCATAGTGAACGGCATTCTCACGCGAGGCCAGCGCGTCCAGATGGCGGGCACGGGCCGCAACTACGAGGTAGCGCAGGTGGGCGTTTTCTCGCCCAAGCAGGAGCAGGTTGAGAGCCTGGGCGCCGGGCAGGTCGGGTACTTCACCGCGGCGATAAAGCGGCTCGCGGATGTGAGAATCGGCGATACCGTCAGGTGGAAAGGGAGCAGCGTGGAAGCGCTTCCCGGCTACCGGGACCCGCTGCCCATGGTGTTCTGCGGGCTCTACCCCGCGATTGCGACAGAGTTCGAGTCGCTGCGCAAGGCGCTTGCGAAGCTCTCGCTCAACGATGCCTCGTTCACCTTCGAGCCTGAGACTTCGGAAGCGCTCGGCTTCGGCTTCCGCTGCGGGTTCCTGGGTTTGCTTCACATGGAGATTGTGCAGGAGCGGCTCGAGCGCGAATCGGGCATCGAGGCGATTCAGACAGCCCCGAGCGTCAGCTACGAGGCCCTTCTCGAGAACGGCACAGAGGAGGTGGTGCACAGTGCGAGCAAGCTCCCTGATGCGGCGGTGATTGCGGATATTCGCGAGCCGATGGCCGAGGTCTCGATGATAATCCCGAGCGACTCGATTGGCGCCATAATGAAGCTCTGCGAGGACCGGCGCGGCAGCTACGTCTCGACGCAGTACCTGAGCCAGACCCGCGTGGTCCTCACCTACCGCATGCCCATGGCGGAGATAATGTATGACTTCTTCGACATACTCAAGTCCGCCACAAAGGGTTACGGCACAATGGACTATCACTTCACCGGGTACGCGGCGGCCGACCTGGTCAAGCTCGATATTCTCGTGGCGGAGAAGCGCGTGGATGCGCTCTCGACGATTGTCCACCGGTCCGAGGCCGAGGGACGTGGGCGCGAGCTGATACGCATCCTGCAGAAAAAAATTCCTCGACATCTTTTCCAGATACCTCTTCAGGCTGCTATCGGCGGGCGTATAATAGCAAGAGAGAACATAAGGCAGTTGGCGAAGAATGTAACTGCCAAGTGCTACGGCGGGGATGTCTCGCGCAAGCGCAAGCTGCTTGAAAGGCAGAAGGAAGGCAAGAAGCGCATGAAGCAGGTCGGGCGGGTGTCAATCCCGCAGGAAGCGTTTCTGGCCGCATTGAAAAGAAAGTGAAATGAGCGACGAGGCACAACCACCACAGGAAACCCAGGGTGAAAACGGGCCAGATACGGGCAGTCATCCCGGGGTGGAGAAAAACACCGCGCCGCAAGGCGTGGTGAAAGATGATGATGCAGGCGGGAAGCCTGCGGAGAAAAAGAAGGAAGGCTCCTGGGTCCGCGAGAATGTCGAGGCAGTCATAGTCGCCATTGTGCTTGCGCTGATTATCCGCCAGTTCGCGATGGAGGCGTTTGTCATCCCCACAGGCTCCATGGCACCCACGCTATACGGCGAGCACGTCGAGATATCCTGCCCCAACTGCGCGCGCGTCTTCGCAATTGACCGCAAACAGGTGGGGGGGGGCTTCGAGAGCGCGTTCCGGCGCCACGCGCAGTGTCCGCGCTGCAAATCGAACGGCGTTGTCTACCTCTATGACGCGGGCGAGTGGTCCGACTTCACCGAGGCGCTCTGCCAGGACTGCGGCCACCGCTGGACTGTGGAGAACCCGACTTCCGGCAAGACAGTGCTGGCCACACGCATCTCCCTGACATGCCCGAACTGCGGCTTCGACTTCCAGAAAGACATCACTCCCTCGGACATTACGGGCGGGCACAAGATACTCGTCAACAAGGCGGGGCTTCTTGTGCGCGCACCCAGGCGCTGGGATATCATTGTGTTCAAGTTCCCGGAGAAGAAGAAGGGGGTTAGCCGCAAGAACTACATCAAGCGCCTCATCGGCCTTCCGAACGAGGAAATCCTGATAAGGCACGGCGACATTTGCGTGAACGGCCGCATAGCACGCAAAGAACTGGATGTGATTCACGCAATGGCGTTCGAGGTATTCAGCTCGGAGCTGAAGCAGAAGTGGAAACAGCTTATCCCGTGGACACCCTACGGCGGCGACTGGCAGCTTGGCGTGGGAAGCCTCGAAGTTGATGCGCATGAGGACGAGGCGCACGTGGAATTCACAAAAGACATCACCGCCGCCCTGCCCTATTCCAACGCGGATTCGAGCACCCACGTGAATGATGTCGGCTTCCGGCTTGAAGTGACCTGCAGAGATAAGGGAGAGTTTTTCTGCTGCATAGACGACGGCGAGCACGCGTTCTGCCTGCGCGTGCCGGTGGGGGATGAGGGCAAAGTTAGCCTGACGATGGATGATATCGAGGTGAAAACAGCCGACCTGCATTTCGTTCCCGGGAAAAGCTATACCGTGGAGTTTTTGAATATAGATGACCGCATCCTGGCGCTGGTTGACGGCGAGCAGGTATTCAGGTTCGACTACAACTCAGAGGTACACGTCTCGGATGACGCCCAAATCACGCTGGGGACATCCGACACCGCCGCGCGCTTTGAGAAGATACACGTATACCGCGATATCTACTACCTGGACAAGGGCGAGCACGCAATTTACAGCGCCGAGAGACTGGGGCCCGACGAGTACTTCGCCATGGGCGACAACTCGGGATCCTCGAGCGATTCGCGGACCTGGGGCACTGTCCCGGAGGCCAACCTCCTCGGGCGCGGATTCATCATCTTCTGGCCTATTCCACAAATCAGGTTTGTCAAATGACCGGCGAGATGCGCGAAATACCGATTGGTGAAAAGCTGATGAAGCGCCTCGCGCGCCTCGCATCAATCGAACTCTCGCCCCAAGAGCGCAAGAGCCTGCGGGCCGACCTGCAGGAGATTCTTTCCTACGTCGAGCGGCTCGGCGAACTCAGCCTGGATGGTATCGATGCGTCGGGCTCCCGCATGCAAGCAGGCAGTGTCACGGGGCCGGACGTGCCGCGGCCGGGCCTTGGCCGCCAGGCGGCGTTGGGCAACGCACCCGATATCCACGGCGGGTTCTTCAAAGCTCCGCCTATCATCGAGAGGTAAGAGTCATGCACAGACATTCCTCATCACATAGCAAGCCGTGGATTTCAGTCCACGGGTCTTCAAATACCCGCGGACTGAAATTCGCGGCTTGCGTGCTCCTGCTCCTGGTTGTGGCGGGCTGCCCCGCGCCGCCCAAACAGCCAAGACCGAAATCAGAACCGGCGCGGCAGGTGGAGCCGGAATTCGAGAATGAGTTTGACAGGCTTGTATGGCTTTTGGGCAGCCCGGACTTCGACAAGCGAAAAGCAGCTCACGGCGAGCTGCTTGCCAAGGGCAAGGGGATTACCGGCGCTCTCGAGGAAGCGGCCGCAAAGGCAAAGAGCAATGACCACAAGCACCAGATACAGATACTCATTGGGGCCCTGAACACCCACAGGGATAAGGAGGAAAAGAAGGACATCCTTGTTTCGCTCTCCATTAGCAAGAAGTCTTTTGAGGCAAATGAGGCTATCGAGGTGAAGCTCGAAATAAAGAACACTGGCAACGTGGGGCTCAAGCTTACCGTGCCGCTTCTGCGCAAGCGCTCACTCAACTTCCGCCTCGACTGGATTGCTGATATGACTTTTGTCTCGGGCGGCAAGGTCCAGCACCTGGAAGCCACCGGGACGAAGCGCGACGAGTGGCATGACGAGGGCTGGAACCCGGCCACAGTGTCTGTCAAGCCCGGCGATTCGCTCACCGAGACAATAGACATCACAGACCTGTGCACGCGCCCGGCGCGCTTCACTGTGGTGGCAACTTACCGCTGGGCGGGCGTGGAAGACTTCATGTCAAACGCCGTGACCTTCGAGGTAAAGAAACCGCCCGCCGCCAAAGAGCCCAAGAAGAAAGATGGAGATAACTGACCTCACAGCCATCGAACTACGGCAGAGGATTTCGGCCCGGGAGCTCTCCGCCGCCGAGATTACACACGCATACCTCGAGAGAATCGCCCGGACCGAGCCGGCACTCGATGCCTACCTGCACCTCACCCCGGAGAGCGCTCGCGAGCAGGCCCGCTCAGTAGACGAAGCTATTTCACAGGGCCGCGAGGTGGGGCCGATGGCAGGCGTGCCGATTGCCATCAAGGACAACATACTCACCGAGGGCGTAACCACCACCGCGGGAAGCAGGATAATCGAAAGCTTCGTGGGACCCTACGATGCGACCGTGGTTGCGCGCCTGAAGGCCGCGGATGCCGTCATCCTGGGCAAGACCAATCTCGACGAGTTCGCAATGGGCTCAAGCTGCGAGTACTCCGCATTCAAGCCGACCCGCAACCCATGGAACACCGCCTGCGCGCCCGGCGGCTCTTCCGGCGGGTCAGCCGCCGCGGTCGCATCCGGCTCTGCACCCATAGCTCTGGGCTCGGACACGGGCGGCTCTGTTCGCCAGCCTGCGGCGTTCTGCGGCGTGGCGGGACTGAAGCCCACCTACGGGATGGTATCCCGTTACGGGCTGATTGCCTTTGCGTCAAGTCTTGACCAGATTGGCCCGCTGGGCCGCGACACTCGCGACCTGGCGCTTGTGATGTCGGTTATCTGCGGCCATGACCAGAGCGACTCGACAAGCCTCGCCGCGGGGCCGCCGGACTTCTTCGCCGAACTCGAAGACGGGGTCGAAGGCATGCGCCTCGGGGTGCCCAGGGAGTATGTCGCCCTGATTGCCCATGAGGATGTGAAAAGAGCCTTCGAGGCCGCCGTTGAGACATACGGGCAACTCGGCGCCCAAGTCGAGGAAGTCTCCCTGCCGCACACCGAGGCCGCCGTAGCCACCTACTACATAATCGCCACGGCAGAAGCTTCCTCCAACCTGGCACGCTACACAGGCATCCACTACTCCAGCCGGCGACAGGGCGGACGTTTCGCCAGAGACGTAATAGACAGCACGCGAACCCTGTTCGGCCCGGAGGTGAAGCGGCGCATTATGCTTGGAACTTTCGTCCTCTCCGCCGGCTATTACGACGACTACTACCTGAGGGCCTCGAAAACGCGAACCCTTATCAAGCAGGACTTCGACAGAGCCTTCGAGCACTGCGACGCGCTGCTCTCGCCAGCCGCGCCGACCCCCGCCTTCCCCCTCGGCGAGAAGCTCAGCGACCCGCTGGATATGTACCTCTGCGATGTCATGTCTGTCGGCGCCAACCTCGCCGGGATACCGGGCCTTTCAATCCCCTGCGGCAGAAGCGCTGAGGGCCTGCCCGTCGGGCTGCAGATTCTTGGTCCCTGCAGCTCCGATGCCAGGCTCCTGCGAATAGGCAGGGCCTTTGAACATGAAACAGGTTTCTCGAACCAGACAGCCCCTATTGTCAGTGGAGAGAACAGGTGAAGAAACTCGCAGTTGCAGTGACCATAATTCTGTTTGTCTCAACATCGTTTGCCGATGACAAGAAGGCGCAGGTCCAGAAGCTGCTGGGCAGGCTGCGGCGCGAGCCATTCCACGCGGAGCTTGTCTGCGAGGAGATTGTTAGGCTCGGCGAGGATGCCATTCCCGCGCTTGAAAGCGCCCTCAAGGACGAAGACATCGCCGCGAGGCAGGTCGCCAGGAGAGGCATCGCCGCGATAACCTGGAAAATCAGCCCCCGCTGCTTCTACACGATAGGCAGCGGGCTCGGTGAGATAACCCACTTCAGCCGCATCAGGCTGACTGACACGGACCGGGCAGAAATCAAAAGGCTCGAAAAGGCAGGCGACCTCGATGGCCTGTTGAAGGTTGTGCGCTCCGGCGACCCTGCCGCGGCACTCGGGGCGCTTGAGGTTGTCGAAAGCCTCGGCCGTGAGGCGCAGGCCGCGAAGCGACTGCTGGCCTCTGTGCGCTCGCAGGACTGGTTCTTCGCCGGCGTGCTGCTTGCCCACTCTCCGAAGAAAGTGTCCGAGCTGGTGTTTAAGCAACTCCGCTCTCACACCGAAGGCACTCGCCTCGGCGCCCTCACAGCCCTGATTGTCGCACCCGCCGCCAATGCTGTGAATCCTCTCATTGAGTCGCTTACGAACAAGTCCTCAACCGTGCGGCTCAAAGCGGCGGAAGCGCTGGGAATTATCGGCGACAAGCGCGCACTGAGGCCCCTGATAAAGAGACTCAAGGAAGATACCGACTACACTGTCCGCGCCGGGGCTGCCTGGGCACTCGGCCTGCTCAAAGGCACCGACAAGGCGGCTGCACCCCTGATAGCCGCGCTCAAGGACAAGAACACCCGGGTCGGGAGCCGGGCTGTGGAGAGCCTCGCGGTAGTGGGCGACAAGGCGGCAATCGAGGCGCTTGGCGCGCTTGCGCGCGACTCCGGGCAGGACGGCACGACGCGCAGCCGCGCTATCCGCGCAATAGGCCAGATCGGCGGCGAGGATGCGCTCGAACAGCTCAAACCCCTCTTTGCGGAACCGGGCGAGGCATACAGCACAGTCCCCTCCGTGCTCGGCTCACTCGGCAGGACTGCCCTGCCTCTCCTCAGGGAAGCCCTTAGCAAGGCCGATGAGGAAGACTACAAGACAAGAACGAAATGCCAGCTCGCGCTCAGCACGATGGGCAGCCAGGCTGTGCCTCTGCTTCTGGACCTTCTCGACTCGACTCGCAGCGCCGTGCGCCTCGTCGGACGCACGCTCCTGCAGCGGCTGACAGGACAGGACTTCGAGTACAACCGCGGGAAGTGGGAGAAGCACCTCAGAGAGAACCCGCTCAAGTAGGAGATGACGGTACCTGTGACACGCCAGAACAATGCAGGCGGGCAGGATGTGAAAGAGGGCTACGACTCTGTAGTCTCAATTGAAATCCACGTTCAGCTCAACACCGCCTCGAAGCTCTTCTGCCGCTGCGAAGCCGCCTACGGCGAAGAGCCGAACTCACGCGTCTGCCCCGTGTGCCTCGGCCTGCCCGGGAGCCTGCCCGTTCTCAATGAAAAGGCGGTTGAGATGGCCGTAAGGACCGCGCTCGCCCTCGACTGTACCATCCACGAGCGCTCCGCTTTCGACCGCAAAAACTACTTCTACCCCGACCTGCCCAAGTCCTACCAGATAATGCAGCACTACCTCCCGATTGCGACCGGCGGGAGGCTCGAAATCGAAACCCGGGACGGGCAGATGGTTGTTAAGATTGAGCGCGTTCACATTGAAGAGGATGCCGGAAAGACAGTCTATCTCGACGAAACGGGCGAGACTCTCATTGATTTCAACCGCTGCGGCGTGGGGCTGCTGGAAATCGTCACCAGGCCCTGGGTCACCAAGCCGGCCGAAGTCCATGCCTACCTGAATGCGGTCAAGCGGCTCTTCCAGTACATCGAGGTATCCGACTGCGACATGGAGAAGGGGAACCTGCGCTGCGACACCAACATCTCTGTCATGCCTCATGGTTCCACAAAGTGGGGCACCCGCACGGAGGTCAAGAACCTCAACTCGTTTCGCGCAGTGCGGCGTGCGCTCGAGTACGAGAGAAACCGCCAAATCCGAGTCATCGAGTCAGGCGCCCGCGTCGTGCTCGAGACCATGCTGTGGGATGACGCCAGGGGCGAGACCCTGCCCCAGCGCAGCAAGGAAGAGGCGCACGACTACCGCTACTTCCCCGAACCCGACCTGCCCCCGCTGACCGTGAGCCCGGAGTTGATTGACAGAACCCGCTCCGAGATGCCCGAACTGCCCGCGGCGCGCAGGCAGCGCTTTATGGAGCAGTACCACCTGCCCACCAGCGACGCGGACGTTCTCACAGCCGAAAAGGCGCTTGCGGATTTCTTCGAGGAGACCCTGAAGCACCACGACAAGCCAAAGACGGTTTCAAACTGGGTCATGGGCGAAGTGCTGCGTGAAATGAACGAACGCTCTCAGACTGCGGACAGTCTCGGGCTCAAGCCCCAACACCTTGCTGAGCTTGTCAAGCTCGTCGAGTCAGGCACAATCACCGGCACCACCGCCAAGAAGGTGTTGAGCGCCGTCCTCGACACGGGGAAAACGCCTTCTCTCATAGTTGAGGAAGAAGCGCTCGCGCAGAGCTTCGACGAGGGCCAGCTTCGCACGTGGGTCCAGCAGGCGATTGCCGAAAACCCCAGGGCGGTGCAGGACTACAAGAACGGGAAGAAGACGGCGGCACAGTTTATCGTAGGCCAGGCAATGAAGAAGTCCCGCGGACAGGCAAATCCCAGAATAGTCCTGGGCCTGGTGGAACAGTTGCTTTCATCTCTCTGATACGAGACTTTGGCAAAAGGGGTGGACTTGAAGCCTTCTGAACTGCCCGGAGTGAGCCACTATTCCCTGCACCTGCAGGTCTTTCCCGGAAAAGAACAACTCGAAGCTCAGGCACTTGTAAGAATTACGAATCACACGGGCAGGACATTTATCGAAATCCCGTTTATCCTGTACAGGCTCCTGGAAGTCCAGGCTGTCAGCGATGGACAGGGCGCTTCTCTTCACTTCACTCAATCGGTAGTGGAGTTCAAAGACCGAAAAGGTCTTCGTGCGAATGCCCTCACAGTTGAACTCTCAAAACCGTTGCCGCCAGGTGCCACCGCAGAAATCCTTATAGCCTACAGCGGGCGTATCCACGGCTACCCCGAGGTCATGGCATACGTGCAGGACAGAATAGCTCGGAAGTATTCACTTATTCGGCCAGATGCTTTGGCGTATCCCATACTGGCATATCCCACGTGGCAGAGCAACATGAATGCAATGCAGTCGGTGTTCACATTCGATGTGCAAGTCGCAGTGCCCTCAGGATACACCGCAGCCTCCGGCGGAGAACTCACAGATACACTCCAAGAGGATGAAACCACTGTCTTCTCGTATCGCAGCAAAGTCCCCACGTGGCGCATGGATGTTGCCGTGGCCAACTTCGACATCCTGATGGACGAAGCCGAGAAGCTGCTGGTGTATGCATTGCCAGAGGACAGCGAGGGTGCCGCCAGGGTCCTCGGTGCCGTGAAAGAGGCTGTCGAGTTCTATTCGGAATCATTCGGCGAAGTGAAGCAGTACCATGGCTACGCTGTAAT
>DAOVDS010000132.1 GCA_030669415.1 bacterium | reverse complement strand
AATTCCTGCCTGGTTTTCGCGTAACCTTCATCGGAGCGGGGCGTCATAAGCGCCGCACCTAAGGTAGTATAAACGCGCGAGGCTGCATGTCTATTGTTTTCCGGCGAAGCAGGGCGGGGGGAGAACTGGCCTGAAGTATATTGGCCTTGTAGCTGCTTCCTCTGCAGAGTGTTGTCGGTAGACTTATTTGTTTTAACATCAGGACATCTGGGACACTTCGAGAGTGTGTGTTAAGGTGTAACTGAGCTAATCTTTTCTCTCCTTGTGTTCTGCATGGAATAACAGTATAATGATGTGTGATTGGACTGAGTTCAGGAGTCTTGGCTTGTTACGGAGACCAGATTATCAGCAGTTCGACGTAGTAGTGATCGACACAAAAGACCCTCAGAAGCACCATCTCAGTGGATTAGAGGGTGTCGTTCTTGGGTATGCGCACTACCCGTCTGATGATTTGTATCACTATACCGTCCATGTCTTTTCAGGCGAGTATGACGAAGTGCGAGTGTACGGCGCAGATGAAGTCAGGCCATCGGGCAAGAAGATATCTCCAAGAGAATATTACAGTTATGGTGCCAATTAGGCCGGAGCCAAGGCAAATAAGACGAAAGGTACTAACCCACGGGTTGATTACAGCGGTTCTGTGCTATGCCGTATCATGATATGCCAACCTACGCACTTGCCAACTCGGAGAAGAATGATTTGCTCACCTTAGACAAACCTGTTGACTTTTGCAGACCATAACCTAATCATCTCTGAGTATCCACGACGGTAAAGGAGGGCGATATTGATGGATTGGACTGGACAGCAAGTTCTTGTCACAGGTGGTGCTTCTTTCATAGGCTCCCACCTTGTGGACGCCATTGTTGAGCGCGGAGCATCAGTTCTCGTGGTTGATGATTTGAGCAGCGGCAAGCTGGAAAATATCCAGGAACACGTTGAGACCGGCAAGGTCAGACTCACTCAAGCTGACTTGAGAGAACCTGGAGTGGCTCGTGAGGCCGTCCAAGGTATGAACGTGGTATTCCATCTTGCCGCCGACCACGGCGGGCGAGGTTATGTGGACCTTCATCAAGCTGCGTGTGCCACGAACCTCATGCTTGGGGTGACAATAATCCGAGAGGCATTCTTGGCGAAGGTAGACAAGGTTGTTTATGCCTCTTCCGGTTGTGTATACCCCAATTACCTTCAGAGCGATGTAGGCAAGGAAGTCTACCTGACCGAAGATGTTGTCAAGCCTCCTTACGACGCTGACAACATGTACGGATGGGCAAAGCTCATGAATGAGCTGACTCTCAAGGCCTATGCCGAGGAATACGGGATGAAAACTGCTTCTTGCCGGTATTTCACGGTCTACGGGCCAAGGGGGAAGGAAGATCACGCAGTTATTGCCATGATTGCCAAGGCTTTCATCAAACAAGACCCCTTCGAGGTTTGGGGGGATGGGAAACAGATACGGAACTGGACTTTTGTAGACGACATTGTGAAGGGTACTGTTCTGGCAGCAGAGAAGATAGACGACGGCACGGCAGTGAACTTGGGCACCATGGAACGAATCAGGGTGATTGACGCTGTTGGGGAAGTGATGGACTACATGGGTCACAAGGCCGAGATCAAGCTGTTACCCGATATGCCTACCGGCCCACTCAACCGCGTCGCCGATAACTCGCTGGCGAAGCAACTCCTGGGTTGGGAGCCTGAGGTCAAGTTCGTGGATGGGCTTCATAGAACTATTGACTGGTATGTTTCCAACAGGAACGTTGAGGAAGTAAGAGAGATAATCGCAGGAAAACTGACTGAGAGATAGCTGTTGGCCAGGAGTCCACAAGAGCCATCCTTTGCTGACCCGCCCAGAGTAAATGTGCTTGGTGTGGGGATAAGCGTAATTGATGTACCGACTGCGGTTAACACTATTGACAGCTGGATAACATCGAAGCAGCGGTACTATGTCTGCGTGACGGGAGTCCACGGCATAATGGAAGCTCAGAGAGACGAGAGCTTCAAGCGTATCCTGAATATGGCTGGTCTCAACACGCCTGACGGCATGCCAATGGTATGGCTGGGAAGGCTCCACAGGCACAGTGAAATTGACAGGGTTTACGGGCCCGACCTTATGCTTGCTCTTTGCGCTCACGCGGCTCGCAAGGGTTATCGCAGTTTTTTCTATGGCGGCGGAGAGGGAGTGGCACAGGAACTAGCGACCAGAATGCGGCAGAGGTTTCCCCAATTCAGAGTTGCCGGCACGTATACGCCTCCGTTTCGCCAATTGACAGAAGCAGAGGATAGGGAAATCGTGGAAAGGATAAACAAGTCCAAGGCTGATATCCTGTGGGTAGGGCTTGGTACAGCAAAACAAGAAAGATGGATGGCTTTGCACGCGGGGCGTATCGAAGTACCTGTCATGATTGGGGTGGGAGCGGCTTTTGATTTCCACGCGGGCCGGGTCAAGCAGGCGCCTCAATGGGTCCAACGCTCTGGAATGGAATGGCTTTATCGCCTCTTCAAGGAGCCCGCGCGGTTGTGGCGTCGCTACCTGATAAACAACCCTCTGTTCCTATTCCACATTTTCCAGCAACTCTTGGGACTGAAGACATACCCTTTGATACCATATACAACATATGGCAGAAGAGTCTGACCTTCGGTCATAAATACTCAAGGTTGGAGGATCTGCTTACTGTGAGAGATATCATCTACTCCACAAGAGCTTCGTGTAATGCCTCAAGCCGTCAATATCCGTGCACACATAGTGCACACAATCAGCGCAAAACTATGTAAAATTGTGTCGGACAGATGTAAGGTAATGTCGAGTGGTTAAAATACCAGTCGCCGTGCAACCCTTATGGTTGTTAGGTTGTGGGGCAGGTTCGTCATAAAACGTCACTAATGTGCACACTTATGTCGAACCTGTGCCTCCGGTTCAAATCCGGCCACCCCGATTCATCAGCCGGCAAGGAGGTATCTCCTGCGGACAGGTGATTAGGTTCTGGCAATCCCCCGGGCTGATTAGTCTCCGTCTTCCTTCCCGCAGCAGGGGTGTTTCTTGACATCGCCGTGGCATTCCTTAATCTGCTCCGGACTGCACTCGCTGGGTTTCCTGCCCTTGAGCTTCTCGGGATGCTCGCACTTGGCCTTGTCAGAATTGCAGCACATAACATACCTCCCTTTCTATTTGCCGAACTTCTGCCGAAAAACCTTCAAAAACTTCTCCACCGATTCCTTGTTTTTCCGAAGCGATGCAGCCCAGGCGCTGAGCATATCTTCACCGTCCCGGGTTATGGAGTAGACCCGCCTTGCGGGGCCGCTGCCGCTCGTGTCCCACTGCGACTTGACCGCGCCGTCCGCCTCGAGCCTGCGAAGCACCTTGTAAACCGTGGCGGGGTCGGGGGCCGAGTCGAGGTATCCGACCTCAGGCAGCCTCTCTATCAGGTCGTATCCGTGCGACTGCCCTTCGGCCAGCAGCATCAGAAGGCAGGGCTGTAGAAACCGGGAAAGCGCCGTCCCGGGGCAGTGGCAGTGTACCGGCACATGGTGCACAGGTTCCTTCTGGTGGCTGTGCCCGCTTCCCTGCTGGTGACAAACGGGATTTTCCCACATGGTGTAAACCTTTCAGCTAAGTGCCTTTGGCACATAGCAGAATACCTCATGTAAAGGAGCTTGTCAAGGGCTTTTCCGAAAAGAATGTAGAATTCTCGCATGGTAACCGTATCCCTCAAGACAGGAGGCAGCGTGGCGGGGTGGCTACTTGTCCTTGTTCTGCTCGTAGTGCTCTTCGTAGACGCGGCTTGCGCTTTCGAGATGCTTGGTGAGAAACTTGTTGAGACTGGGGCTTGACCTGTACCATATTGACTGAGACTGTCCTTCTGGTGTTGCAAGGAATCCGTATCCTTGAACATAGCCTGCCATAATTTCCTTCCTGGACGTAACGAGTATTGTGTAGCACTGTGGCAATCTATCCATGTTAAAAGTACGGAGCCAGGTGGACTTAGACTTCAGAGTTCGCAGACCTTCGGCGAATTTCTCAAGGTCCTCCTTGGATGATATTGTGTAGAGGCATGGCCCGTCCAGAACCTCGTCAGGTTCATCTATCCCCGGCAACAACACGTAAACCTTGACTTCCATCAGGTCATCCGCGATTCCGTCCCAATCCACCTGAGGCACTCTTTTGACAATGTAGAATACAAGAACGCAGAGAGCCAAACAGGCAAGAATCGAGAGCGCGATTTTCGTCCTGCGTTTCACTACTACTCCGGTTTGCCGAGCAATTGTTACCCGTAACGACATTCAGTAACACTACTCTATCACAATGTGCGGCGAGTAGCAAGGTGGTTTCTCGCAGCCCTGCAATGGGGCGGTGTTGCGGCAAAGGGCGGCAGCGTCTTATACTTCCTGCAGGATTCATTTCCGCGTCTGGCAATCATGGCAGGTGTTCAAGGTCATTAATCTCGATGACTTTTTGAAGTCTGGATGTAGCTCTATCTTCTCCATATACCAGCCTTCTGTTTATCTCAACTGCATTCATGCGCTCGGCAGGCGTGCGCCCAAGCCAGTATCTCTTCTCGAGGTCGCTTCCCTCAAGCGGCTCGACCGTCAGTACGCGCTTGTCCAGCCTCGGCATTTGCCCATCCATAACGCCAGCCTTCCGCTTCACTATTCAAAACTAATCGGCAAATCTATTGTACCATAATGTGCACTACTAAGCAAGGTTGTTCCTTGCAATCCTGCACCGGGCCACCGTTGCGGCAGGGGGCAGCGTGGCGTGGTCGTCACATATTGATTGACAAACCACTCTTCTGGAGCTATATTTGGATGTGAGTTGGATTGTGTTCCGGGAGCGCAGATGTTGAAGAATGCTCTTATCCTGGTGCTGTTGATTGCGATTGCGCTAACAGCAAGTGGTTGCATGACTATTCTGGCCCAGGGCCCACGATACTATGGTAGGAGAGCCACGCAGGAGCCAGAACTCGGTCCAGTTAGCCCCGGAGAGGCACGCCTGATGCAATTGATAGTTATCCACTGCATTCTCGCATTCTTGATCCTGTTCTTCGTTCCTTACCCGTAACGCTGCCTTTCCCGTAGAATTGAGCCTCCGGGGTGTCGCAAAAGCGTTTCAAAACTGCTCGGAGTGCTATCGCAGTGGCTACTTGTCCTTGTTTTGCTCGAACCAGGTCTTCCACTTCTCGTAGTCGGTGCCGAAGTCTTGGGAAGTTATCTTTTTCAGGGCATCGGCTGTCTCTGAGACAACATAGTCAACACTGTCTTTCAATCTCTGAATCAGCGGTTCAAGCGCTTTTGTATCGCCTATTTCTCCCAGCGCCTCTGCCGCAGAGGCGCGGACACTGCGCTCAGTATCGTTTAGAGCCCCAATCAAGCTCTCAACCGCGCGGCTGTCCTTGAGCCGGCCAAGCGCCCGTGCCGCATATGTCCTTACGTTGCCGGATTCATCGCTCAGCGCATCAACCAGAGGTTTTACTGCCCGGTCATCACCAATGTTGCCCAATGCATCGGCGGCATACTCTCGAACAGAACAACTCTCATCTTTGAGATGCCTCACAAGCGGTTCCACAGCTCTCTTATCTGGAATCTTTCTCAGCGCCAGGACTGCACAGAAGCGGGTCATTTCAGTTTCGCTTTCCAGCAGCTCTATCAGGGGCACAACTGCCGGTTTACCTATGTAACCCAGCGCTTCCGCGGCGGTTGTGGGATAGTAGCTGTTGCGCTTGACCATCTCGACCAGGGGCCCAACAGCCCTTTCGTCGCCAATTGCTCCCAGTGCCCAAGCGGCCTCGCGGCGGACCTGGCATTCCTTGTCCTTGAGAGTTCTTATCAGGGTATTGACCGCCGCCTTGTGACCCATGTGCCCCAGTGCGATTGCGGCGTGTCGGCGGACATCTTCGTCTTCATCCTGCAATGCTGTCATCAAGGGGACAAGTGCGGGCTCGCCGATTTCCGCCAATGCGCTTGCAGCACGGCCAGACACCATAAAGTTAAAATCTCCCAACCTGGCAATAAGTGGTTTCACTGCCGGCTCTCCGATTATAACAAGCCGGTCAAGAGCCAGAGTCCAGACCTCGGAGTCTTCGCTTTCCAGTTGGAGAATCAGGGCTTGTATCTTGCGGCTCTGCTTCTCTTGAGCCGTCTGCCCGCAACCGGCCGCAAGCAGCAGAATTGCCAGGATGTATAATGCTCTTCTCACAATACTATCATATCATGGACCCCGCCCGGAATCAACCCTGCAACCCTGAGATGGGGCGCCGTTAAGGCAGGTGGCAGCAGGCAGGGTCGTTCAATTCTCTGAAGTTAGTGTGGCGGAGTGCCCCAGGTTAGTCCTGGCAATCGCTGTCGCCCTAACCCCAGCTCGATGTGGGTCATTTAGCGGTCGAGCTTGCTCGACGTGTAATTGAGGTTTTTTACACGCGGTGCAAGCACCGCCGCTAAATATCTAAAAATGTGCCTGAGGCATATAGCGCGCCTTACGTGTAATCCGCGGCGGGAGAATTAGATGACCCTGGGCGGCAGGCGCTTGTGTTTGACTTGCGCTGCTATAGCTGCTATTATCTGGCCTGAAGGAGACGCGAGATGACCGCGAGGGGCGAGGTAGTCGAAGTCTGCATAAGCGCGCAACTGGGAACAGGCAAGAAACCTGTCGGCCAGTGCGAAGTCAGGGAGAATTACGGGCTTGTCGGCGATGCCCACGCAGACAGCGAGCACCACAGGCAGGTGTGCCTGCTGGCGCAGGAGTCGATAGACAAGATGGCCGGCAGAGGTCTTGATGTCGGCCCCGGCTCGTTTGCGGAAAACATAACCACCCGCGGTATTGACCTGCTTGCGATACCGCTTGGCGCGAGAGTCCGCGTGGGTGAGGCCGTGCTCGAGGTTACGCAGAAGGGCAAGGAGCGCCACGAGGACTCGCCCATCTACAGGAAGTTCGGCGAAGTCATCACCTGGACGGAGGGGATTTTCGCCAGAGTGCTGAAAGGCGCCGTGGTAAAAGCCGGCGACACTGTGGAAGTGCTTGGGGAAGGCGAATGAGGCCGGAGCTTGAAGAAAGAGTCGAACAGTTGCGCGCGCAGCTTCGCGAGCTGGGCAGCGTGCTTGTCGCCTTCTCCGGTGGGGTTGACTCCACCTTCCTGGCGAAGCTGGCGAGCGAGGAGCTTGGCGCCAAGGCGGTTGCAGTCACGGCGAAGAGCCCGACCTACCCACCGCGCGAGTTCGAGGAGGCGCGTGAGCTTGCATCGCAAATAGGCATCCGCCAGATAGTGGTCGAGACCTCCGAGCTCGGTGACCCGAAGTTCGCATCCAACCCGCCCGAGCGCTGCTACTACTGCAAGAAGTCGCTTTTCGGCCGGCTTGTGGAGATTGCACAGGCCGAGGGCCTTGCCTGCGTGGTGGATGGCGCCAACGTGGATGATGCGAGTGAGCACCGCCCCGGGGCCCGCGCCGCCCTGGAGCTAAGGGTGCGAAGCCCGCTTCAGGATGCGGGCCTGGGCAAGCGGGACATACGCGAGGCATCGAGGAAAATGGGGCTGCCCACGCATGACAAGCCCTCGCAAGCTTGCCTTGCGAGCCGGTTCCCTTACGGCACGCCGATTACGAGTGAGGCGCTAAGGCAGGTGTGCAAGGCTGAGGAGTTCCTGCACACGCTCGGTTTCCGGCAGGTGCGGGTGCGCCACCACGGCGCAACGGCGCGGATAGAAGTGGAGCCGGAACAGGTGGGCCGCCTGATGGATACGCAAGTGACAGAGGATGTTTCGGAAGCGCTTCACCAGTTGGGGTACATTTACATATCGGTGGATATCGACGGATACCGAACCGGCTCGATGAACGAAGTTCTCTAATACTTTACGGGTTCCTGTCGGGTGGTGGCGCTGGAGGCTGGAACCCGCCCGGGCCGAACGGGTTCTGATTCCGGCCTCTCTTCATCATTTCATCGAGTTTCTCTATCTGGTCGGGGTCGAGGATCTTCTTCACTTCCTCTTCGCTCTCCTGCATCAGCTTGCGAATCTGCTGGCGTGCGGACTCGAAGTCGCCCTTCTCGAACGCCTTTATCAGCGCCTTGAAACCCTTGTCAATCTGCTTGTCGATGAGCTTGCTGATGTCGTCCTTCTGCATTGGTGTGAGGTCGAGTTCCTCGGTGGCTTTGTCCAGCTCGGAGCTGAAGCGCTGCTTGACCATGGCCTTTATCATGTTCGCACGCTGCATGTCGCGCGCATCGCCCTCTTTCTTCACCAAGTCGCGCAGGGCTTCCTTCTGCTCATCAGACATGTTGGGGATGTCGATGGGCGAACCGCCCGCACCGGGCCTGAGGGCCACGCCGGACTTCACAAGCTCCGCAAGCTGCTTGGAGAGTTCCTGCTGGGAAGCGAGCAGCTCCTTGTTCTGTCTTTCAAGCGAGCTCATGCGCGTACCGAGGTCGTCAGCCATATCCTCGGTCGCCCACTTCTCTTGCGGCTGATTGCTGTTGGCCGCGATAAGCGCGCTCATGCTGGCTTCCAGCGAGTCAACCTGCTTCTGCAACTCATCCTTACCGGCCTGCTGGCGCATGACTTCCCAGCCCAGCGCACCACAGCCCAGCGCGAGAAGAATGATGATTATGACAGCAACTGTCTTTCCCATAACAGTAACCTCCCTGAGACTGGTGTTCCGCCGAGGATTCTAACAGGAAAGAGTAACCTGTTCAAGCCCAATTCGCTAATTGTCACCAGAGCGCGCAAGCAGCTTCGCCGCCGCTTCAAACACCTCGCCGGCGCTGATTTCGCGCATGCAGAGGTGTTCGCGCGGGCACGTCTTGAGATGGCAGGGCACGCAGTCGAGCTCGGTCTTCTGGATGATTTCGGTGTACTCGAGGTTGGCATCGGTATAGCGCCGGTCGGTCGGGCCCATCACAACCACGACCGGCACGTCGAACGCGACCGCGTAGTGGCGCACCCCGGCGTCCGTCGTGACCATGAGGGTAAGGCGTTCGACAAACGCCTTGAGGTCATCGAGGGGGATTATGTTCTGCGCCGTGTTTACCGGGCGGGCCGACTCGCAGTTGGCGGCAATCCCGTTGCAGATGTCCTCTTCGCCGGGGCCGCAGAAAATTATCGAGCGCATGCCCAGCTCATCGTGCAGGCGCGTAATGACATCGGCGAAGCGCTCCGGCAGCCACAGCTTTGTCGAGCCGAACTTCGCGCCGGGGCTGATTCCGGCCAGCGGCTTATCTTCGTCAAGGCCGTTATCGGCGAGGAACTCGCGGCACTTGGCACGGCTTTCCCGGGAAGGGACGAGAATCGGCTTTGTGTCCTTCAGGTGCGCGCCCACGTGTGAGGCGATTTTCCCGTAATAGTGCACCATGGGGACGGGTTTTCGTTTTGCTCCACTTTTGCCCTCGCGCTCGTACGCAACAGGGTCAGTCAGCATCCACTTGCGAAGGTCGGTGGCGTAGCCGACGCGTTTCGGAATCCCGGCGCGCCAGATGACGTAGGCGCTGGAAAACGAGTTGGGGTAGATAAGCGCGAGGTCGTAATTTCCGGCGCGAAGCTGCCCGGCCAATCTCTCCATGTTGAAAAAACCGCTCGCGTTGTAGTCTACAAGCTCATCGAAGAAGGAGAGCCCTTCGACGATTTTTCGCACGTATGGCTTGAGTAGGTAAGTGATACGCGCCTGCGGGAAAGCGGCCCGCAGCGCCTCGAGCGTTGGTGTGCACATGACGACATCGCCGACCCAGTTTGGCAGCCTGACAAGGATGTTGGAGTAACTCACTACTTCCTCTTGAGAACGAGTGCAATGGTTATTATAGCAAGTAGGGCGAGGAAGTAACAGGCATACTCGATTTCGCTTTGCGGTTTTATTTTCTGCGCGGGCGGCTGCGGTATGACTGGCTTGGGCACTCTCTGCTCCCCAGGCTCCATAAGGTCGCTCTCGATTATGTCTTGTTCTTCCTGTGGTTGTCTGTCGATGAGCGCAGGTTCTTCTTCCTGCCACGGGTCCTGCCCGAAGATGCCGCCTGTAAGAGAGAGAATAACGAGGAAGGTTAAAAAATTGATAATGATGATTTTCAGGCAATACTTCACCAATTACTCCCCTGGAAATTTTCGGAGCTTACATTACAGATGCTCCCGACAATACAGACGCATTCATGTGGCGTACCTTGCGCTCGAAGGCATGACAGCTTAACGCTTCCTTGTCATGATAACGAGGATAGCAAAGGCGGCGAGGCCGGCTAGGAATATGTACAGGTACGTGGATTCGCTGGTGCGGGGCGAGGTGCGGGCAGGGTGCGAATCGTCGGGTTGGCCGGTAATCCTTTTACCACGCCTTCCGGCATGGTGCTTCCGTTTGTGTGGGCCACGAGTGGCGCGAATCTCATCTCCGGCGTGTTGCTTCCGGGATGCCCGCGGGTTGAAACCCGCGGCTTGCTTTTCCCCGGGTGAGACCCCTCGCTGCGCTCGGGGCAGGCCCGGGGCTTGTTTTTCGACACCGGCTTCGACAGGGCGCTCCCGGGATACTTGGCTGATTTGGGCAAGGACTTCTTCGAAGACTTCGGTAGTGCCTTCCGCATCTGTCAGGGGCAGTGAGCGCCAGAAGTCCCGGAAATCCTCGAGCACTCTTTTGCAGCCCTGGTAGCGCAGTTCTTTCAAGGCGTCCAGTATCTCGTGGAGCTTCTCGTACCTGCATTGCAGGTCAGATGTGCCGCAGAGTCTGAATTTGAGTTTTGGTGCTGTCTCCTGCCAGAAGACAAGTTCCTCTTTGAGGATGTCGGTGAGTTCTGAAGCGACCTGTGCTCCACCGGCTTTGGCGGAGATTTCGACAACCCGGGCGTGCAGGTCTGAAATGGTGTTGTCGCAGAGCATCTCGCGCAGGAGGGGCAAGGCATCGTTGCCGCATTCTCCGAGCGCCTCAAGTGCTGCCCATGGGACTTCGACATGGGCCTTGTTGCTGACAAAAGGGGCGAGTGCCTGTGCGCGTTCGAGCGAATCGGGCAGCGATTTTGCTTTTTCAAAATCCTCGCGGACTCTGAGAATTTCACACACACGCGCCTTCATTTGAGTCTCGGTCAGCTTTTCCGGGCCGGGCTCCCGAAGCGCTATGAGATTGCTGGAACCCATGCCTGTCTGTCTAAATGCATAGACCTGGTCGT
>DAOVDS010000174.1 GCA_030669415.1 bacterium | reverse complement strand
AAGGGAGATATGGAGATTGTCCAGATATGGGGATATTTCCTCTTTGGAAAGAATATAGTCCGCCGTACGGCGGACAGAAGGTGAGGATACAGGAGCCTGCATTCTGTGTTCTGTCTCCTGTGTTCTGCATTCTATCTCCTTATCTCCTCTCCTTTTTATCCCCCTATCTCCTCGTCCTCATCTGTGTTCACCTCTGGCTTAAATATGAGTGCTGACTACTGTTGAACAGTCTCGATTTCTTCAAGGCTTTTCTGTCGTGATCTTCTCTATAATCTCTTTGAGCTTTTCTATTTTGTGCTCGGCTGTTTCGTTCTCAAGCGCCGCTTTTAGCACTTCCAGCGCCGGTTTGCCTATCTTGATTAGCGCTGTTGCCGCTGCGGCCCGGACATACGATTTGTTGTCTCCAAGAGTTGTTAGCAAAGGTTCTACTGCCCTTACTTGCGCGATTTTCCCAAGAACGTATGCTGCCGCCTGACGTACAATCGCATTCTTGTCGTCAAGCGAACCAATGAGGGACTCCGTTGCCGGTTTTCCAATGCCTACAAGCGCTTCAATTGCTGCCCAGCGCACGTGCTCGCTCTTGTCACCGAGAAGCCTAATAAGCGGTTCTACCGCCCTCGCGTCGGCCATTCCCACAAGGGCTTCTGCGGCGTTTCTGCGAACACTCTGATCCGCGTCCGCAAGAACCTTGACAAGTGAGTCTACTGACCTGGCATCCTTGAGCTGGCCAAGAAGTTTCGCTGCTGCGGCCCGGATGTACGGCTTTGGGCTGTCAAGGGCTTTGATAAGAGGTTCGACTGCCTTCCGGTCGTTGATTCGGCTGAGTGCGCAAGCTGCTGCCGAACGCGCACGCTCTTGAGTATCTCCAAGGGCTTCGACAAGCGGTTCTATCGCCCTTGCGTCCTTGAGCTGGCCAAGCAGATATGCTGCTGCCCCGCGCACGCAAGCCTTTTCATTACCAAGAGCTTTGATGAGTGGTTTTACTGCGTTAGCATCGATGATTCGGCTGAGCGCCTCTACTGCTGCCGAACGCACCCAACGGTTTGCGTCGCCAAGTACCTTGATAAGCGGTTCTACCGCTCTTGCATCCTTGATTTCGTAAAGCAGACCTACCGCTCCCATGCGCACGCCGGCATTCACATCACCGAGAGCTTTGATAAGCGATTCCACCGCTGCGGTTCCAATCTTGGTAAGCGCTTTTCTTGCTACTCCGTACACCCTCGGGTCATCATCACCAAGGAATTTGACAAGGGGGTAGACTGCGTCAGCATGATTTGAGTCTGCCAGTTCTCTGGTAATCTTGCGGCGAACCTCCCTATCAGGAGAAGTCAATTGCGCGGCTATGTTCGGGAACTTCTTTAGAAGAGCACCCGATATCCCAAACTCAAGATAAGGCGCGGTTGCTCGTTTGAGCCGTATTCTTGCTTCGGTGCTTGTTGATGTCTCTATACGGCGCTTCAGGTATGAAAGGACAGCATCAAAGGTTTTTGTGTCCCTAAGCAGGGTATTTCTCAGGTTCTTTTCCGCTTTCTGGCGGACATCGAATTTGTTAGCTGTTAGCTCGGCGAGGAGTTTGTCTATCTTCTGTTTCAGTTCGGCGGGGAGGTCGGGTTTGTCCTCCTGCGCGTGGGTGGGGGCTGAGAGGAGAATGCCAAGAGTGATTGCGACAATGGTCGCAGCAAGTATCCTCCTGGGCACTACTTGTCTCCTTTGTCTCCCACCGGGGCTACCCATACATTTTAGCAGGAAAGGGGGCAAAAATCAAGGAACTGGGTGATGAAACTGAGAACCTGTAATAAAATGAGCTGCGGCCGCGTTGCCTGCGCCAACTACTACCACGCAAGGCACAAACCCGAACATACTCTGAAAGGAATGGTCCAGGCAACCCGAAGGGCTGCCCCGATGAGCTTCGCATTGCTGCGTCGCTCGTTGTCGCCATGTACCTCAACATGGCTCCTCCTCGCTCCTTGCACTGCTCGCTCCTCGGCACAGCGCGACTCACACCTCATTTTGTTACAGGCTCTAAGCAAAGCTTGACATTGCGGGAAAATGTGGTAAAATGCATATCTTCGTCAGGCAGAATGATACGGGGGCTGGAATGGAAGTTGCTGATGTGAAGAAGGTCGGGGTTGTTGGCAGCGGCACTATGGGCAACGGCATTGCGCAGGTGTTTGCCCAGTCGGGCCGCGAAGTGGTGATGGTGGACATAAAAGACGAGTTCCTGCAAAATGCGATGAAGATGGTAGAGAAGAACCTCGGCCGCATGGTCAAGAAGGAGAAGATAACGCAGGACCAGGCCGAGGAGGCGCTCGGACGGATAACCACCTCGACGAAGCTCGAGGATGCGGCGGGTGTGCAGCTCGTGGTTGAGGCGGTCTTTGAGGACATGGCGGTAAAGACGGAGATATTCAAGAAGCTCGACAGCGCCTGTGGGCCCGAGACAATCCTCTCCACAAATACGAGCTCGATAAGCATAACAGAGATAGCCGCGACCACGGGCCGGCCCGACAGGGTAATAGGGATGCACTTTATGAACCCCGTACCGGTGATGAAGCTTATCGAGATAATCCGCGGCCTGACGACCAGCGACGAGACGACCCAGCTTACGAAGGCGCTATCGGAAGATGTCGGCAAGGTGCCGGTGGAGGTTAATGACTATCCCGGCTTTGTCTCGAACCGCGTGCTTATCCCGATGATAAACGAGGCAGTCTACTGCGTTATGGAGAATGTCGCCCAGCCAGAGGCGATTGACAACGTATTGAAGCTGGGCATGGCTCATCCGATGGGCCCGCTTGCGCTGGGGGACCTGATAGGGCTGGATGTGTGCTTGTCCATCATGAACGTGCTGCACGAGGGCCTGGGCGACTCGAAATACAGGCCGTGCCCGCTGTTGAAAAAGATGGTTGCGGCCGGGCATCTCGGCAGGAAGACGGGGCAGGGGTTTTACAAATACGACAGGTAGGCGAATCGGGGGAAAATATGTATTTTCCTTTACGATGGATAAGAGCTACCTATAATTGTTAGTCCAATTGTCCGGGTGAGGCCCGGAGCTTGGGCGAGTGCCCTGTTCTATAAGGAGAGGACCGCGAATTTGGAGAACAAGGACGCCAAGGCAGTCAAGATAATTGAGAAAGCCGTCAAGAAAATTGGCGGGCGCAAGCGCCTGAAGGCTGTCCAGGACCTGAAGATCGAGGCGCAATACGCCACATACTCCGACACCATCCTCTACCGCTCGCCGGACAGGGTGCGCAGGGACTCGAATTTCCCCTGGGGCAAGCTGCAGATGGGATTCGACGGCCTGAAGTCCTGGCATACGGTGGAATCGGGCAAGACAATTGACGACGGCAAGAAGCACACACCGGCGATTCAGTGGCTGTTCCACTTCGTGGATACGCTTCTTCTGCACCGATTGACGGAGAACGAGGCCCGGGTCAAGTTTGTGGGCTCGCGGGTCGTAGAGGTGATTGAAAAGGACGAGATAGTAAAGCACAACACCGACCTTGTGAGAATATCATATCCCGACGAGTGGGTGTTCCTGCTCTATTTCAATCGCAAGACCGGCTTCCCCTTGAAGTTCGAGTGCGTGCACGGCAAGGAGGAGAACCGCAAGCTCGCCAGGTTCTTGAGGCACTACCGGTCGCATCACAAGATAATGCTGCCTCAGCGCATAATAGAGATAAACCCCCACAACAAGCAGAGAACGAAAACAAGGGTGAAATACACGTTGAACGCGAAAGTGAGGAGGCGCGAGTTCAGGGCTCCGGCGGCTTCGGAGACTTCCGCCTCTTCCGGTGCGAAAGCGTCTTAAGGGGTCGATTACATGGCACGCATCAAGGTCGCAATCACCAAGTCTCTGGAGAAGGTCTACAAGTTACGTAACGGCATGACGATTGGCCGCGACCCGAAAAACAGCATCCAGCTTCTCGCGCAGCCTGTGTCCCGCAACCACGCCCAGTTTGTAGTCGAAGGCGACACTGTCTCGATTATGGACCTGGGCTCTTCCAACGGCACCAAGGTGAACGGTGAGCGCATCAGCCAGGTGGAACTCAAGGAAGGTGACAAGGTCGTAATCGGCGGCGTTATCATGACGTTCGAGAGGGAAGTCGCGCACGTCGCCGATGAGAACATCTTCGTGCTCGACGACACCAAGATGCCTGAAGAGAGAATCAAGCAGATTGCAGGTCGGAGCGAGCTCGGGCTCATGCTTGCGAGCGACCCCAGCCTCGTGGACCTTGCCTATAACGTGGGTCGCAAGTACCTCGAAGGCGTGGGGCTGCAGGAAGACGATAACGTGAACGTGCTGACCGCGCTCTACGAAGCTATGGACAACGCCAAGCGCCACGGGAACGAAGGCAATCCCGCCAAGCAGATACGCCTTTACTTCATAGACTCCCCGGAGAAGCTGTCCGTATCGGTTGTGGATGAGGGAAAGGGTTTCGACTACGCCAGCATACTGCAGAAGACCGAGGAGCAGGATGCGCTGAGCGCTGCGCGCGAGCGATACATGGCCGGCGGTCTGGGCGGCCTGGGCATAAGGCTCATGCTCAAATGCGTTGACAAGGTGGCGTACGAAGAGGAAGGCGCGAAGATTGTCCTGACGAAGTTCAAGCAGCCTCTCGAGCCGGAGGAGGTAGAAGACAAGGAGCTCACCACCGCGGAGGAGGTTTACAAGAACACACTGTGGGACGAGATACAGAAGACCGGGGAGAAGGTCCCGGAGCGGCAGGGCAAACTGGCCCAGCGAATGGCGCAGGAGCAGGCGCAGGCCGAAAGCGCGCCCGAGTCGGACGAGTTCTCTGCGGCAAGGCCGGAAGAGAGAGTGAAGCGTTTCGAGGACAGGCTGTCGCAGTTCTTCATGCATGATGGCCGCGAGGGGCTCAAGGCGGCCTCCGATGAGGACATGGAACGCCAGCTCAGCGAGCCGAAATCGCAGAAGGAGCAGGAGCTGGAGCCGGACTCGAGCGAGCTTCAGATCAACATGCCGGAGCATATCCAGACCGACGAGTCCCAGCCGCCCGATAAGGACGACATGGACCTGGACCTCTGAGAGGATGCGCCTTGCCTTGCTCAGCAATATGGCACCTGCACGCATTTTCAGGAGTTGTACGCAAGTGAGGCTTTTGGTCACAGGTGGCTTGGCGGTTGCCCTGCTTGTCAGCGGCGTATATGCGCAGCAGCAGGAAGCAGGCGAGGAAGCAATCAAGCAGCTTATCAGCGGACTTGCGGCGGACGACTGGCGCGTTCGCGAGAAGGCGCAGAAACAGCTCATACTGATTGGGCCGCCCGCGGCACCGTATCTTGCACCCCTCGCCGAGGACCCGGTCCTGGAGATACGGTTGAGGGTGAAAGAGATTCTCAGCCACCTCCATGTTGTCTCACCTGAAGATGCCGCCCAGATAGAAAAGGTCCTCCAGGGATACAAGCCTGGCGCAGAAAGAGACAAGATATGGCGCCTGGTAATCAAGCTGCGCAGGCTGAAGAATGTCCGCTTTTACCTCGTTGAGAAGCTGGTCAGCGCGGGCCCGGAGCAGCGCGACAGGATTGCATCCCTTCTGGCGTGTGTAGAATACCGGCCCGAAGGAAGACGCGTTGACAAAGATGTGGCCTGCGCGACCGACGTGCTGCTGTCACTGGCCCGGGATGAGCTTGTTGGGACCAAGCTCCGTCTCAGGGCCCTGCGGGCGCTTGCCCTGACTGCGGACAGGGACGGGGCGGCTGCACTTGCCGACCTCGACAACATGCAGCAGGGCGGGCTCGCAAGTGGCGCGCTGGAGGCTCTCAAGTCAATCCGGCAGAAGGCCCGCGGAGATGCGAAAGAGACGGAAAAGACCGACGTGCGCGACTGGTGGGTGAAGGCCGCGAAGACACCCGAGTATGAGAAATCGGTGAAACACCTCAAGGTACGCAAGGAGTTCGAGGAGAAAGAAAAAGAAAGGCTGACCCCTTTCCTCGGCGTGGTGAAGGACCAGAGTTTTCCCGACAGCGGCGGTGCGCATGTTGAGCGGCCGTGGCCGGATTCGGGTGCGATGAAGGGCGGGGTGGAGGTCGGCGACATAATTGTGGAGTTCGACGGCTGGCGTGTTGACAGGTGGGAGGACATGGTCCACGGAATCCGCCGTGCACGCATCGGGCAGAAAATACTCCTGAAAGTTCTGCGGGGTGGGAAGGTGCTGGATCTCGAGGCGAAACTGAGCAAACGGCCCGAAGACGAGTGATGAATGAGTGGCGGACCGCGGCTGCCCGGGATTCGGGAATTGGAGGAGGCAATATGCGCTGCAGTGTTGTTGTTCTGTCGCTTGTCCTGCTGTTTGCGGTGCTTGCCGGCTGCAAGAGAATAGATGATGAGGTCATTCCGGGGCTGACCTGGACAATGAGTGATTACAACCCGGTCCTCGAGCCCAACAGCGAGCCGAGCACCGCACTCTGCGGCTGGTACAACGGGAATGTCTCGTTCCCGTGGGTGGTAAAGGAGGGCGCCGACTTCAAGATGTGGTTTACAGGCACCAACACCGAGGGCGAGGACCGGATTGGCTACGCCTCGAACTGGGATGGGCAGGACTGGAACTACGTGTACGAAAATGCCGTGTTCGAGGCCTCGCCCGCGCCGGGGTCGTGGGACTCCGGCGGAGTCTGGAACCACTGCGTCATCAAGGATGGTTCCGAGTACAAGATGTTCTATTCCGGCTACGAGTCCGCAACCGGCAGTGGCGACAAGATAGGCCTTGCCCGCAGCTCCGACGGACTCGTGTGGACGCGTGAGCCCTCGAACCCGGTAATCAACACCAAGCCCGGCACCCAGTATGAGAAGGCCGTCTACAGCGGCACGGTGCTCACCAGCGGTACGACATACAAGATGTGGTTCTCGGGCGTTGCTGCCAATGACGTAGTGAGAACCTTCTACACCACCTCGACGGACTGCGTGACATGGGATACGCCCACTGTGGTTCTCGACGTCGGTCCTGACACATACGACGCGTTCGTGGCTTTCCTGCCCAGCGTCCTGTTTGACTCAGAGAAGTATCACATGTGGTACATGGGTTACGGCCCCAACGGGTACGCGTTCTGCTATGCCACAAGCATTAACGGCACCAACTGGGCCAAGCACGGTGTCGCAAGGCGCACGGGCACGACACAGAGCTGGGAAGCCCATTCTTTTGTCAGCGCGTGTGTCCTGCTGGATGCCCAGACGTTTCGCATGTGGTATGCCGCCACGAGCAGCGTTGACGGGAAGACACGAATCGGCTACGGAACAAGCCCCGCCCCCCCCGCGCCGTGACGTGAATGGCGTTCGAGTCTGCGCATTCATGCTTGTGGGCAACAATAGTTTTATTTTGACTCGGCAGGCATCTCTCCATAGAATCTGGCCTCTCGCCGGGAGGCGGTTGGGCGCCCGGTATTGGCTTGGAGGGAGTTGACCGGATAGGACTATGAAAGAATACGCCTTCTTCTGGGGCTGCCAGATTCCAGCGAGATTCCCGTTTGTCGAGCTTTCGACCCGAAAGACGCTCGATGCGCTTGGAGTGCCGCAGCGTGATATTGACGGCTTCACATGCTGCCCGCAGGCAGCGACCGTGAAGCTTCTGGGCGACAGTGTGTGGCTTGCCACGGCTGCCCGCAACCTCGCCGTTGCCGAGCGGGAGGGCCTTGACATCCTGACAAGCTGCAACGGGTGCTACCAGGTCCTCAAGACAGCCAACGCCCGACTTAGCACAAACCCCCAACTTCTTGAAGAAGTCAACAGGGTGCTGGCGCCTGTCGGCATGGAATACCGCGGCGAAGTGCGGGTGAAGCATCTGATTGAGCTGCTCCACGATGAGATAAGCCCTGCCGCCATTGAACGCAAGGTGGTCGAGCCTCTGATTGGCATGAGGGTGGGCATACATTATGGCTGTCACCTGCTGCGCCCGAGCGGCACGCTCCGGCTGGACGACCCGTTTGAGCCCAGCAAGTTCGAGAGCCTTGTCAGCGCGCTTGGGGTGGAGCCGGTTGAGTACGAGACGAAGCTGCTTTGCTGCGGCGGCCTGCTGTCTGACACGGTGAGCGAGGATGGCGGGCTCGGTCTCGCCAGAAGGAAGCTCGCGGAGATGAAAGGGCTGGGCCTGGACGCCATGTGCCTTATCTGCCCCGCCTGTTTCATCCAGTATGACTCGCGCCAGCCCCTGCTGAAAGCCAGGGGGGAAGAGCTTGACCTGCCGGTGGTTTTCTACACCGAGCTTCTCGGCCTGGCTCTCGGGATGAAACCCAGGGAGCTTGGCCTGAACCGCCATGCCGTCAAGACCGACAAGTTCGTCAAGAAATGGGAGCGCGACCTCGAGAACCTGAAAGAAGTAAGAAAGCTCTTCGACGTGCAGTTCCTCATGAAGTGCGCGCAGTGCAAGGCGTGCGTCGAGGAATGCCCCGCTGCGCAGATCATAGACGGTTTCACGCCGACTGCGGTCATAGAAAAACTGCTCAGAGGCGAGATTGACGAGCTCCTTTCAGGTAAGGAGATATGGTACTGCCTCGAGTGCGAGACGTGCCGCGAGCTCTGTCCCTGGAAGATAGGTATGTCGGAAATCATGACAAAGCTCAAAACCATGGCGGCCGAAAAAGGCAACATGCCGCTGGGACTGCGTCAGGCGGCCAAGGCCTTCAGGGAATCGGGGGCTGTGGCGGAAGTGATTGAAGTCTCGCGAAAGCGCCTCGGCTTGCCGCCATCAAAGGCCACCGGTTATGAGCAGTTGAAGAAAATTCTCGATTCACTGGAGGGAAGCCCCGCGTCTCCGACGCGGGGTTGATGCAAGCCGCGTCTTTCAGGGCGCGGGTAGTTAGCCGGCGGACTTGTCCGCCGTGTTTAGCCCCGCCGCCTGTGGCGCGGATGATTCGTTAGCGAACGGCACAACTGATGTAGCATTAGGAGGAAAAAAGAATGGCGAGAAAAGGCACCCAAGCAGAAAAGATAAATTCAAAAGTCCTTGAAATGTTAAAGTCGAACCCCGGCGGT
>DAOVDS010000259.1 GCA_030669415.1 bacterium | reverse complement strand
GACATTAACGGCATCTACCTCTCGCTGGGCTTCTGGTTCTGACCCTGCCGGGTCTTGGCGCTACCCACCCTTCTTCCGCCCGGGGCGCTGTTACTTTTGGGGCTCTATGGGCCCATCCATGATTATTGACATGCCACTGCTATCGGCGTAGTAGCTGGCTGTGCCGGTAACCCCTTCCTCGGCAGGCTTTGCCTCGATAGTCCAGGTGTCGCCGTATTCTACTTCGAGCGTCAGGTAATACCCGTTTCTCGCCGTTTGCGGTGAAGTGGCACTGGCGACCCGGAGACTAATCAACCCTTCGGAATGCAATTCGTCGAGCGTGCCGTACTCGCCGTGGCGCTTGTCGTAGACTTCCTGCGCCTCGGCCACCATTCGGACAGCGTTCTTCGCCCACGTCTGGTTGCGGAGCATCCGGTATCTGCTGGGCGTGGTCACAAGGTGGGCTGCTATCAGAACCGCGAAGAAGGCAACCGCTGCTACCGCAATCACAGCCACGAACCAGGTGCGCGTGCGCCTCCTCTTCCTGAGGACAAGTCCGCAGGAGAGGCAGGTAACCCTCGGCATGACCTCGCCGGAGGGAGCAACAATAACAGAGCCGCACCGGGGGCATGGCACACCCGGGTCGTGTACAGGCACAAACAGATGAGAGCAAAACCGGCACCTGAAAAGCGAGTTGACCTGCCGCGCTTTAAGTGAGAGAGGCTTCTCGCACTTGGGACATTTCACTTTCACTACCACAGACCTGCCTCCTGGAAACCCCTCGGCGCTGTCAGTGTGCGCCTTGCCAACACAGCATACGGCACTAACCCCATCTCGTCAAGGGCGGCTGCACGCTCAAGGGGCGAACCTGACGACATATACCAGCAGCGCTCCCGTGGCAATTGTGAGGGCTGTCAGGAGAAGTAGCCACAGTCGAACCGCGCGGGATGCGTCCAGGCGGCGCCCGCATTCGAGACACGTCAGCTTCCGGTTGGCGCAGCCGGGGGTGATGAGGATAACCGAGCCGCACCTCGGGCACTCAATCCCGACATCAATTACGGGGACAAACCTGCGCCCGCAGGAGGGGCACACAACCTCGCAGGCCGCATTCTTGACACGCAGGTAGTGAGGCTCCGAACATCTCGGGCACGCAACCTTCAGAGCCACGATACACCTCACAGAACCTGCAAAATCACAACGAGAACCGCGGCGCGACAAAGGCTCTCAGAAGCCTGCGCCTGAGCCGCGCCAGCCAGGGCTCGGGCAGAATCAGCCCGCATTCGAGGCACGAGAACCCGTGGTACCTGCAATCCCCGGAAGGGGCGACTATCGAACCGCACCGGGGACAGCGCAGCAGGGCATCCGCCGCGGGCATGAAATCGCAGTTGCACGAAGGGCACTGCAGCCATATCCTCAGAAACTCGACCCGCAGCAGGTGGGTCTTCCCGCAATCAGGACATTTCACTTTCAGTCTCATTGCTCACCCTCCAGCTAAAGCTTACAACATCCACTGCGCCGGCGGCAAACTGGAGGCAGGTGCTTGACACTTGCCACCCAACGCTCTATGGTACATGCTGAACCCAATACCAGGGAGGGACGAATGAAGAAGTCATTTGCTATTCAGTTGCTTGTCGCTCTCACCGTTGCCGTAGCGCTGCTTCCGCCCGCCTCGCGGGTCTGTCTCGGGCAGGAGCAGAAGAAGGAAGACAAGCCCAAGCTCCTCAAGTACGTCGAGAAGGAAGACAAGGCGTACAAGTGGGAGAAAGTCTCCAAGACCGGGATTATCGGCGGCGCCACCGCCTACGAGCTCAAGCTCACCTCCCAGGTCTGGCAGAAGATAACGTGGAAACACACCCTCTACCTGGTGCTGCCCAGGGAGATGAAGAAGGATCCCACCCACGTCTTCCTGCTGATTGTCGGCTCCGGCGGCCGCAGGGGAGAACTTGTCCTGGCGGGCCAGATTGCCAACCAGGTCAAGGCGCCCTTCGCCATCCTGCACGACATTCCTAACCAGCCGCTCTTCGGGAAGCTCTACGAAGACGACCTCATCGCCCACACCTTCCTGAAGTACATGGAGACCAAAGACCCCACCTGGCCGCTGCTTTTCCCCATGACAAAAGGCGCCGTAAAGGCAATGGACGCCATCGAGGAATTCCTGAAAAAGGAGCTGAAAACTGAGGTCAAGGGCTTCGTCACAAGCGGGGCGTCAAAGCGCGGGTGGACCACCTGGCTCACCGCCGCGGTGGACAAGCGGGTCAAGGCGATAGTGCCGATGGTGTACGACAACCTGGACCTCGCGGCCCAAATGCGCCACCAGAAAGACACATGGGGCGAGTTCTCCGCAATGATAAGGCCCTACACGAAGCGCAACATCCCACAGATGCTGCTTTCAAAAGACATCCACGCAAAGAAGCTCGCCGCCATGGTTGACCCGTTCACCTACCGCGACCGGATAACAGTGCCGAAACTGATTCTCATCGGCACCAACGACAAGTACTGGCCGCTCGACGCGGCGAACCTCTACTACGACAAGCTCAAGGGCGAGAAGTACATTCTATACGTCCCCAACGCCGGCCACGGGCTCAACGCAAGTATCTTCCCGACTGTAGTCGCCTTCTTCAAAAAAGCCCGGGGCAAACTGAAGTTTCCGGAGCTAACATCCAGTTTTGTGGAAATAGAGAAAGACATCTATGTAGGTGTTGACAGCGACATGAAGCCCAAAGCATTGTACGCTTGGACTGCGAAATCCCAAACAAAAGACTTCAGAAAGGCGAAGTGGGAAAGGCGAGGCTTTGATATAGTGGCGCTTGATAAGGTCACGGGAATAGTCCTTGCTACCTTCAAAAAACCTGCCAAAGGGTATATGGCTATCTTCGCCGAGGCGGTTTATGAGCACAATGGTTTGAAATACAACCTCTGCACAAACGTGAAAATCTTCCCACCGGCCAAGGAAGAAGGGAAGAAAGAAAAACCGGACAAATAATTCCAAAGCCGCAGTCTTTATGGCTGCGGAAAACAAGCCCCGGGTCTGCCCCGCAGGGACTTTGTCAAGAGTGGCTTCGCCACCCCGGGGTTAACCCCGCCGGGGACGGGGTTGCCCAGGGGAGTATCGCCCGAGTCTGCCGGCGCGTCGCTCTCTGTTTCGCATGGCGCGTAGTAGATTACCCCGTCTGTTCCGATGAAGAAGCTCCTGCTCCCCGTCAAACCCGGCCCGGCAGGCATGGCGGTGCAGCACCAGGTAGCGCCGTCAGTCTTGTGGATGTAATAATAGCCACTTTTTGCGTACACCCGGTGCGTCGCACCCGCAGTTACGGAGTCAATCAACCGTGCGTTGGCGAGCTGGGTGAGCGTTGCGTAGTTGCCGAACTTCGCGCAGAAAACCTCTTCTGCCGAACACAGCCCACGAAGCGTTGCAATGGCCGCATACTCGTTTGCCGTGTTGCGGCGGTTAAACCAGCCGGTGCAGCCGCCGCGCCGCCCGGTCGAGCTCAGGCCAAAGACCAGCACCAGCAGGACAAGCACGGCGAAAACGCCGGCAACCGCGGGAATAAGCAGCTTCACAGGCCGGTGTTCCGGGTGGCGGAAGTTAAACCCGCAGGCGAGGCAGGAGACCTTTTTCCCCGAACCGCCGCGCGGCATTACAACCGCTGCGCCGCACTTCGGGCAGGGGACCTCCGAGTCCTCAACGGGAACGAAGTAGTGGGAGCACGACTTGCACCTGATTTCCCAAGTCGCGTGTGCGAGTTCAATCGAGAGAGCCTTACCGCACTTGGGGCATTTTACTTCAACACGCATGTCTCAAGCATACAGCAGAGACTCTACGGGGTCAAGCGGGCTTTCGGGCATGCCTTCTGCTCAGTGCGAGTTGAGGGCGCCCGTCTTGGCTTTGATAGGCAGCGTGAAGCGGAAAGTTGTGCCTTTGCCGGTCTGCGACTCAACCGATATTTCTCCACCCATTCTCTCGACAAGGGTCTTGCATACAGAGAGCCCTATGCCGGCGCCTCCGTACCCGGGCCCGTGTTCCCTTCGAAAGAGGGAGAACTTCTCGAACAGGTCGTCGAGTGATTCTTCGGGTATCCCGCGACCGTCGTCGCTGACACTTATTTCCACAGACTCCCTGCCCGCAAGCTGCGTCGAAATCGTCACCTCGGTGCCCTCAGGATTGTGGACAAGGGCGTTGTCAACAAGGTTGGTCACGACTGTACAGACAGCGTCGGGGTCCGCGTACGCAAAGAGCTCTGTCTCGCGCCGATGGTGAATGGTGACACTTCTCTTTTTTGCTTTCTTCGAGAGCATCTCGACGGCAGCACGCACCGCGCCGAATATGGACATCCGCTTGGGACGAAGGATAGAAACGCCGGAGTCGAGTTTCGACAGGTTGGTAATTTCCGAGATAAAGTGGGTCAGCCTCTCGATGTTGCGCTGCATCATCTCCAGGTACCCTCTCTGCTCGGTGGTGATTTCCCCCAGCATACCGTCAAGGAACATCTCAACCACCGACTTGAGAGGGGTGACCGGGGTCCGCAACTCGTGCGCCACAGCCTCGACGAAGCGAGCCTTCGCCTGTTCGAGCTTCGCGACCTCACTGTCTTTGGCCTTGTCAGTGTTCGATGCGGTCTTGAGCTGCTCGATCTGCGCCCGAAGTGCTTCTATTTCCTCCATGAGCCGGGCTTTTGTCTTTTTCTCGCGAACCAAGGCATAGCACCCCTAACATCGAGCCCGCAGCACAAATGGTTTAACCCTGGGATTTCGATTCTACCAGCGGGGCTCCGGGTGTCAAGCAATTTTGCTACAAAATTTCGCCTTCAGAACCTGCGCCTGACTAAGGAGAAGACCCACATGAGAATTGCCACGGCGAACATGGCCGCACTTACATACCTGTAGGTTCTCGCCGTCACGTGGTCGCCGGAAACGAACGAGTAAACCAGGCCCGCAATCCCCAGCACCACGAAAAGGGGCATTACAACGCAGCCTATAACAGCCCACTCCTGCGGTGTCGTACCCTTGTCCGGCATCTTGTCGAAAAACATCCAAACCCCCGGTAATGCAAATCGACCTCACCGACTACGGCCTTAACGAGGTCAACTTCTTCTCGAGTTCGCGCACCGGCCTGAAATAGAATGTCTTGCCCTTTTTCTTCGCTTCAAGGAGTTTCATATCACGCAAACTGTAAAGGTCTTTCCTTGCAGTCTCGTAAACCACGTTGTGACTCGTTTGATGGGAACGAATCGTGTATTGCTGCTCCGGGTGTTTCAGGGCGTGGCCAATCAGTGCTCTCTGACGGTGGTTGAGCGCAGACATTCCCTGCAGCTTTCTCTCAAGCTGAATCAGTTCCTCTGCCTTGCGCCTAACATACTTCTTGAGCGCCTCTATGGCTTTCTTGATAATCTCGAGATGGTAAATGATAAAGTAAGTGAGGTCGTTTTCATCCGTCTCAGTGTACATGAAAGCCCGGTAGTACTTCGCTTTCGCCTGCTGTATGAAGTGGGATATGGAGATATATTCAAACAACTCATAACCGTGTTTCAGCATCGACCAGTAGAATAAGGCTCTTGCAGCCCTGCCGTTTCCGTCAACAAATGGATGGACGTAGGCAAGATAGAAGTGCAGAATAATGGAGCGGATAACGGGATGCATAAACCAGTCAGGCATTCTCCCGTTGGCAAAATTGTACAATACGTGCAAGCGCTGCCCGAGTTCCTCAAAAGGCGGCGGCCTGTGAAACACTTCTCCTGATTGATGGTCAACAACCACCACTTCTTCTCCGGACTTCCGGAAACGGCCCTCTTCGTCAGGGTTCTCAAGAGTATCATGTGTTATCAGTCTGTGAATTTCCCACATGAGAGTTATGTCAAGAGGTCTTTCCTTTAGCTTTCGTATTTCCCGCATGGTCTGGTAATTGTTAAGTATCATTTGCTCGCTCTGGTCCGAAGGCCTTCGTCCTGTTCGGATTAGCTCCCTCGCCACACTCCGTGTCGTAACAGCCCCTTCAAGCTGGCTTGAAGAAACTGCTTCCTCAATCAGCGAGTTGACCAGATATGAATCCTTTAGCTCTGAGCTGAGCACGCTTTGCGCTATCCCCACACGCCCGCCGAGCAAAAGGTCAATCTCGTGCAGTCGCTCGGGCATTGGGTCAACCTCGGCGTACCTGAAATAGTGGTGTCGCTTGTCCGACATACCAATAAGCTTCTTGTAGAAAGTGTGACGCCTGTACTTGAGAGCCGCCCACCACTCTTCGCGACTGAGCCCTT
>DAOVDS010000370.1 GCA_030669415.1 bacterium | reverse complement strand
CACAAGGAGCACCTCTTTTCAATAGCGGGTGTGAGAAATGCGGGCTAAACCCGGTCTTTGCGAGGAGGAGGCGCAGCCTCCGACGCGGCAATCTCATCGTCGGCGGTTGATGAGATTGCTTCACCCGCCGTCCGGCGGGCTCGCAATGACATGCAACAGACCACACTAAAATACTACCAACAAAACCGTCGCGGACACTCCATGTCTCTCCATCCCCAATTATACAACAAGATGAAGGAGCGGCGCAAAGTTGCCGCTGCTCGCACGCCGCCTCTTGCGATTCTGCTTGCATTCGCCCCACGAATCCCTAAGATTGCTGGTGTGAACAACGAGGTGTGGGCAGGACAGCAGCATGTCGCAAGGCGATATTCTCATAGTCGGGCACCAGGAAGACCTCACTTCCAGGCTGGTCTCGGAACTGCGCCGGGCGAACCTCGGCGTAATCAAGGTAGTAGAGAGTGCCACAGCCGCGTTCAAGCAGCTTGAAGCAGACTCGCCGAAAGCGGTCGTCTGCGACGTTGAACCGGCATCCGGGACTGACCTCGACGGCTTCCAGTTCTGCCGGCTCGTAAAATCACGCGAGCAGCCCGCACTCAGCTACATTCCCGTAGTCCTCTATTCCGCCGGCCGCAAGGATGTCCAGCTTGAGCAGTTGGCCAAGGATGTCGGTGCAGCGCTCTTCCTGAACCTGCCCCAGCAGCAGGACTCCCTTGTCGGTGCACTCGGCGAGATAACGGCTGCTCAGGCGCCTGCCTCGCCCTCCCCCGGAGAATCGCCCGGGCGCGTACTGGTGGTTGAGGATGACGAAGACACTCTCACGACAATGCGCGCAGAGCTTGCCTCGCAGGGCTACGAGGTACTCGAAGCGCGCGATGGCGACGAGGCGATAGAGAAGGTCAGCTCATCCGAGCCCCGGGTCGTGCTGCTGGACTATCGCATACCCAAGAAAGACGGCATGACTGTCCTGCACTGGATTAAGCGCAGCAAGCCCGCAACTGCCGTGGTCATCATGACAGCCTACGGCTCCGAGGTGCTCGCGGTGGACCTCATGAAGGCGGGCGCCGACGACTACCTTCGCAAGCCCTTCGAGATGAAAGACCTCCTCGGCGCCACCGCGACCGCAATGCGAAAGTACGGCGTCAGGCTTGTGGACATGCAGTTCCGCGAAACCCTCTGCGAAATCGAAAAACTGCGTACACAGGTTCGCGCCAGCTACGGCCTCGAAAACGTCATCGGCAGCAGCGCCGTCATGCAGAAGCTCTTCGAGCTCGTGCACAAGGTCGCGCCCACGGAAGCCAACATCCTGATAACCGGCGAAAGCGGCACCGGCAAGGAGCTGATAGCCCGTGCTATCCACGCCAACAGCCGGCGCTCCAAGGGCGCTTTCGTGCCTGTCGATTGCGCCTCTCTCTCTGAATCGCTGCTCGAAAGCGAACTCTTCGGCCATGAGAAAGGCGCATTCACCGGCGCCCACCGCACACGTCCCGGCCTGCTCGAATTCGCCACGGGCGGAACCTTCTTCATGGACGAAATCGGCAAGATGCCGCTCTCCATCCAGTCCAAGTTCCTGCGCGTACTGCAGGAGAAATCGCTGCGCAGACTCGGCGGCAATGAGCAGATACCCGTTGATGTGCGCGTCCTTGCCGCCACCAACCTCGACATTGACGAAGCAGTCAAGTCCCGGGTGTTCCGCGAGGACCTCTACTACCGCCTCAATGTCGTGCGGCTCCGGATCCCGCCGCTGCGTGAGCGCCGCGAGGATATTCCGCTGCTTGTGAACCACTTCCTGCGCAAGTTCGCCGACGCTTCACCCAGGCCCATCGAGGGCATCTCGCCAGACGCCCTGACGCTGCTCGAAGCGTACAACTGGCCGGGCAACGTGCGCGAACTGGAAAATACCATCGAGCGCGCCGTGTCCCTTACCGACACGCCCGTAATCAGCACGGAAGCCCTGCCTCTGAACATCCGCCAGCTCACCGGGATTCCAGACCCGGACCTGACAGCCTCGTTCAAAAAAGCCAAGCACAGGTGGATAGAGCTCTTCGAGAAAAAATACCTCTCCGAACTGCTCCAGCGCCACAACTACAACGTCTCAGCCGTTGCCCGGGAAGCCGGCATCGACAGAAAGACAGTCCACCGCCTCATTGTCAGGCACAGGCTGCAGCGGCCTTGACATGGGACATTCCTGTCCCGCGTGGCGCCAATACCCCATCACTTGAATCTCCTTGCAACCAAAAGAGTTAGGCACCAACCCGCGCCCGTCTCTGAGGCATGCGTGTCCCATCTGCGGAACTCCACCAGGTTATTCAAAGAGCTGTACTGCCTTTATAACACCTTTGCAAACAACAACTTAGGCTTTCCACGGCGAAACCTGCCGTATTTGGAACAGGCTTTGCAGTCTTAATCAATGTAACTCGGGGAAGACTATGACTGGAACTCGAACTGGGGAAGCCTGACTTTTTTACTTCGTGGGTTAGAGCCCGCAAGCACCAACCCACAGTGGGCTTCCCCTTAATCCCGGCTCCGGAAAGGTTTGGCTGCATTGCCGACTCCCTGAACGTGTAAAGAGCGGGGCGCTATTGCTCTTCTCCCTCGTGATCCCCAGGAGCGTCCCGCTTCCCCCTTTCTTCATCTGCCCACCTGGCGAAATTCGCCTTCCCCTTCGACTCGGCGTTACCGGCAAGCTGCTGCCAGTCCGCCTCAGTCACTTCTTCGGGCAGAATGCCCCTGAGCCTCCTGAGAAGGAAGTAATCGCCCTCTTCAATCGCAACCTGCTTCACCTTGCGCAGCCCTTCCTTGAGCTCGTCCTTGGCGTAGAAGTCGATTGCATCATTGTACCGCTGCTTCTCGAAGAACATGTCTGCGTACTTCTGGCAGTCCACAGGCTTGTCGCTGTGAAGCAGGTCTCGCTTGGTCAACGGGTCAGGCAGCTCACTCCGGGCCATTTCGCATTCTCCTTTCCAGACTGTCTGCTACCCATTCTACGCATGAGCGCCGTCCCGGCAAGCAGATTCCATCCGCCAATGCCTTACTGTGTAAGAAGGGAGATCTTTTCCTTTTGCCTCTTCCCAAAGAACAGCTTTTGCACACGTCAACCTCGTAAGAAAAAATACAAATTGTCAAAGACTTTTTTTCGCACTTACGGCGACAGGCGTCTTTTCGATGATTACTTAACTTCATGTCAATCAGCACCTTGCGTAAGAGTGCCGGGTTCCGAGTTTTCCCTAACTTGTCTTGGCCTGCCGGGCCGATTTGTAAAATTCGCGCCCTTTTTGAGGCAATGCTCATTTCGTGCCAGCAGAAGTCGTGTAAGAAGGGAGATATGGAGATTGGGGAGATAAGGAGGTGCCGTAGGCACATTTACAAGAGTGGCTTCGCCACCTCTTTGGCTT
>DAOVDS010000030.1 GCA_030669415.1 bacterium | reverse complement strand
CACACTCTGTCACCACGAAAAACTGGAACCTTATGGAGGTTGCCGAATTTGCAGCGTAGAAGTAGAAGTTCGCGGCTCGACAAAGCTCGTTGCTTCCTGCGTTTACCCGGTAGAAGACAATCTGGTCGTCAGAACCAGGTCTGAGAAAGTAGATAGAATTCGCAAAACCATCCTGGAGCTGTTGCTGGCTCATGCCCCGGATTCCCCACAATTGCAGGATTTGGCGAGAGAGTATGGCGCAGACAAAGACCGTTTTGAAAAAGAGGCCTCATTTTGCATTCATTGCGGGCTATGTGTCAGATACTGTGCCGAGGTCAAGAAGAAGAACGCTGTTGGATTTGTTGACAGAGGAATAAAGAAGGAGATAAGTTTCATTCCGGAAATAGCCTCTAAGGAGTGCAACAACTGCAAGGAATGTTTTCCGCTCTGCCCCACATCGTATCTCCAGGCAGCTTTTGTTTTAACTGAATCCCTTGCGTTTCCCTCACCTTCTTCCAAACCCGCATCAGAGGAATAGGCATCGATTATGATAACGTATGATATCTTTCGCAAATTCTGAAAGGGCCAAAAAGAAGGCCCTCGATCCACCACATTCTCCGGCGCTTATAAATAGCAGCCATGTGCCCAACCTCCTTTCGGAAAAGAGACCTTGTTTCGTCCCTGCTTCCGGAAAACTTTATGCACAGGTTTTATGCACACGCACCACGCATGTGCTTCAAGTGAAAAAGCAGGGACGTGCGTAACCAACCGTCCCTGCTCATGTTATGCTTGGTAGCGGGGATCGGATTTGAACCGATGACCTTCGGGTTATGAGCCCGACGAGCTACCAGACTGCTCCACCCCGCAATCGCAAGCCCTATTATATAGACGCATAAGAAGCTGTCAACACCTGCTTGCACTTTTCTTGGAACCATTGTGCATGAAGGGTCTCAGCACCGGCATCAAGACCGATGCAAGTGTGCTTGGCAGCGTTACGTGTCAATCCGTTTCAGGCCGGCGTAGTTGCGCCCGGCGAGGTTGGCGTAGAAGGTCTTTTCCTCATCGTACTTCTGGGCCTGCTCAGGCGTGAGTTTGGAGATGACCTTCGCCGGCACGCCGACCGCGACAGACATAGGTGGTATTTCCTGGCCTCGGCGCAGTACGCAGCCTGCGCCGACAACAGAGCGCTCGCCCACCACGCAGTAGTCGGTCACCACCGCGTTCATACCGATAAGCGCGAAGTCCCTGACAGTGCAGTTGTGAAGCACCGAGGCGTGGCCCACGGAGACGCGGTTTCCGACAACAGTCTGGCCTTCGGGCCGGGCGTGGATTACGCAGCAGTCCTGGACGCTGCACTGGTTGCCGATAGTGATTTTGCCCCAGTCTCCGCGCATGACACAATTGGGTGCGATATAGCAGTTTTCGCCGATTTCGACATCGCCGATAATCACGGCAGTTTCGTTGACAAACGTGGAAGCAGCTATCTTCGGGCGCTTTCCCTCGAACTCGTAGAGAGGCATATTATCCTCCTGTAGGTTTGCTCTCACCGCAGAGACACGGAGAACCGCGATTACTTGTTCCTCAACCTGCGGTCACACTCCTTTATGGCTTCCATGCATAAATCTTCAAGCCCAAAGAATGAGTGTGGAAACCAGCGTATTACCTCGATGCAGCGCTCGAAGCATTCCTTCGCAGCTCCATACTTGCCTTCTTCCGCATGGTCCAGCCCGTCGTTGTACTGTTTGACCGCTTCCGAGAATGCGGTATTGGTCAAACGTAAACGCCCGTCTTCTGTTGAACCTGCTGTTTCTTCTGTCTGTGAAGCCGCTTCTTTGCCTTCAGCGAGTTTCAGCGACACTTCAGCCAGGAGCTTTACGGCCTCTTCGTGCTCCGGGTCAAGAAGGATGGCGAGGCGAACGCGCTGGGCAGCCAGTTGGTACGACCGATTCTCGTAGTACCGGAGACCCAAGCGGTAAAGGCACTCCGCTTTCTCTTCTGGACTTGCTGTCGGTGCAAAACCAAGCGGGTCGACGCTGTCGAGTCGTGTCGCGGCTGACTGGCAACGGATGCCGGAGCCAATCGTCAAACCAAGCATTAGAATGAATGCGAGACAGCGCATAATACTCTCCGTTTTTTCCTTCCGCGGGGATGAACCCCGCGGCTTTGATTTCCCCGGGTATAAAACCCGGGGCTTGGTTATTGTTCAACTTTTGGGAAAAGCGAGTCGCCGCGGTTGATTGAAGTACCGGGTTTCAGGTGCCCCCAGGTCATAAGCTCCGAGAGCACTCCCTTCTCGTCTGGTATGCCGAGCTGCCGGCGTATCTCAAGCGCGCTTGCCGGCATGACAGGCTCAATCGCCCAGGAGACAATACGCAGTGATTCGAGGAGAACGTACAGAACGCCGCCCAGCTTCGCAGTGTCGCCTTTTTTCTTGAGCAACCACGGTTTCTCATCTTCAATGAACTTGTTGCAGCGGCGAATCAGTTCCCATATCCTGTCGAGGGCGCGACTGAATGCCAGGTGCTCAAGCTCGGCGTCAATGGCCGCAAGCAACCCGGATGCCATTTCCCGGAGCTCGGCACCAGCCTCGTCGGCCGGCTCCGGCACGGAATTGTTGAAGTACTTGGACACCATTGCAAGCGTGCGCGAGAGGAGGTTTCCGAGGTCGTCGGCGAGGTCGGAGTTTATGCGGCCGGTAAGCGCCTTGAAACTGAAGTCGCCATCGGCGCCGAAGGGGATTTCACGCAGCATGAAGTAGCGGAACTGGTCGAGGCCGTATTTCTCGACCACGTCGCGGGGGTAGACCACGGTGCCGGCCGACTTGGAGATTTTTTTTCCATCTATGGTCCACCAGCCGTGGGCGAAGATTTTCTTTGGCGGTGTGAGCCCGGCGGCGAGCAACATGCACGGCCAAATGACGCAGTGGAACCAGATAATGTCCTTGCCCACCAGGTGTACGGCCTGCGGCCAGAAGGTATCGAACTTCTCCCTGTCCTCGGGCCAGCCCAGCGCGGAGATGTAGTTTATGAGCGCATCGAACCAGACCCAGACAATGTGCTTGCTGTCGCCGGGCATGGGAACGCCCCAGGTAAATGTGGACCGGCTCACCGAGACATCCTCAAGGCCCATCCTGATACGGCTCAATACTTCATTTCGCCTGCTCTGGGGCTCGACGAAGTCGGGATTCTCCTCGTAGTGGCGGCGGATTGCATCCTGGTAGGCTGACATGCGGAAGAAGTAGTTTTCCTCGTCAAGCGTGCTGGGCTGGCGCCGGCAGACGGGACAGTTCCCTTCCACGAGGTCCGATTGCTTGAGATACCGCTCGCAGGGAACACAGTAGAGGCCGGAGTAGACGCCTTTGTATATGTCGCCCTTGTCTATAAGCAGCTTGAAAAACGCCTGCACCGTGGCTTCATGGCGCGGGTCTGTGGTGCGGATGAAGTCGTCGTTTGTGATTTCAAGGAACTCCCAAACCTCTTTGAAGCCTGCGACTATCCGGTCGGCGAGTTCCTTGGGTGAGATCCCCTGCTCGCGCGCCGCCTGCTCGATTTTCTGGCCGTGCTCGTCGCTTCCGGTAAGGAACATGGTCTCTTTGCCCTTGAGGCGGTTGTACCGGGCGAGCACGTCGGCAGCGAGGGTGGTGTAGGCGCCACCTATGTGCAGGTCCGCGTTCACGTAGTAGATGGGAGTTGTCACGTAGTACGCGTCAGACACGTGTGTCCCCTTTGCGGGTTTGCCTTCTGTCACCGTGGTCGCGCCGGTTGCCGCCAGTGGCGTTCGTGTCCCGCCGCTCCGCCTTGCCCGGGCCTTTCTGTTGTGCGCCCGTGGAGTTCGCATCCCGCGGGGGCGGCTCAGGGGCAGGGCCTTCTTTATCCCTGAGATGTCCAGTCTTCGCGCCATCCCACGAGAGTTCTTCAACCTTGTAGGTCACTTTTTCGCCGCTGGATTCCTCGACCAGAACGGTCTGCGCGATAATGTCGTAGTTAATCACCTCGCCTTCGCCCTTGGGCGTTTTCACGCGTTTGCCTTTACGCGGGAGCTGGCTTTTGAGCTGCTGGTAGATGGGGTTCTCGAAGCGCAGGCAGCACATCAGGCGCCCACACGCCCCGGAGATTTTGGCCGGGTCGAGCGTTGCTTTCTGGCTCTTGGCCATCTTGATTGTCACGGGTTCGAGCGCCCTGATGAACGTCCGGCAGCAGAGCTCCCTGCCGCAGTGTTCATAGTCGCCGAGGAGCTTTGCCTCATCGCGCGCACCGATTTGCTTCATCTCTATTCGCGTGCGGTACTCCCTTGCAAGCTCTCTGACCAGCGCGCGGAAGTCGACCCTGCTCTCGGCAAGGAAATAGAATATGACTTTCTCGCCGCCGAAGAGGTGCTCCACCGCGGCGAGGCGCATGGGCACTTCAAGCTCGCGGACCTTCTGCTGGCAGAACTTGAACTGCGCAGGCTCCATGGATTCACTTATGTTGTGCGCTTTCGCCAGGTCTTCCTTGGTGGCTTTGCGAAGAATGCGCGGTCCATACGAGGTGCGCTGTGGGGCCTGCCTTGGCTTGGCCGGAGGGGCCGCGGGCTGCGGGGTATTCTCCTGCGCGGGCGGCTCGGGGGCGTTCTGCGTGGGCAACTCACCCTCGGCCTCATTGGAGCTTACCACCTGCTCAAAGACTGTAACGACCTCGCCAAGCTCAGTGCCTCTGTCGGTCCGGGCAATCACCTTGTCGCCGCCGCGCAGGGGTAGGTCGCTGGGAAAGGGGCCTATGTTCATCATGTAGCCGTAACGGACAGTAGCCTCAATCATTGCCTGCTCTCCAACTGCCTGCTTCTGGTGTGCTGAGGCGCTTTGACTTGGCCGGCTCCCGGGCTGCATGCGGATTCCAGGCAGCCCTGTCAGAGGTGCCGGCGGCACCGCCTGCAATGGCGCTTGTATCGAGACAGAGCTCTTCAAGCGCAATTTGCATGTTTACGTTCCTGTCTATATCATCTTTCGCTTCAATTATCCTGTCGAAAACCGCCAGCGCCTGTTCTTCGTCAAGAAGCGCCGCCTCCTGTGCGAGAGTGGGTCGGTCCTCGTGTAACAGGAAGCCCTCATACTTCTCCCGGGCGATTACCAGGTCGCGCAGGTATGTGAGGAGAATGCCCAGCAGGTGCTGTAGTTCGACACGCCGTTCCTGTAATCCCTTGGCCGACTTGCCCGCGATTTCCAGGAACTTAGCCGCAGTCTCAACCGGGCCGGTCTCTGATGCGAGAAGCTCGGCATACGCATCGAGCGCCCTCACGCGCCATGCCGAGAAGTCTTTGCCTGCAAGCTCAAGGGCGCGGCCCACCGAGCCGCAGGAGAGTTTTGCGACAACGCGCGCGTGCTCCCTGGTGATATCCATCTTCGTCATCAGCCTGTCTGCAATCAAGGGCTCAGGTATCCTGCCGAAGCGCACACACTGGCAGCGTGACCGGATAGTGGGGAGAAGCGCCTGCGCGGTCCGCGTAAGCAGCACAAGGAGCGACCATTCTCCCGGTTCTTCGAGGGTTTTCAGCAGCATGTTGGCTGCCTCCGGGCTGAGCGCGTCGGCGGGGTCGATTATCGCCATCTTGTACTCGCCGGGGGCGCTTTTGAGGTTGAAGAAGGGAATCAGGTCATCACGGATTGCATCCACGCCGATGTTTCTGCTGTTCTTTGCCAGCCCGTAAGTACGCACCAGAGGATGCCGGTCTTCAAGGACAAGCTGGCAGGTTTCGCACTTGCATTTCTCACCCTTCCGGGGGCATAGCAGTATTCTCGCCAGCGCCCGTGCAGACATTGACTTGCCTACCCCATCGGGCCCTTCAAAGAGATAGGCATGCGCCAGCCGCCCGGTGACGAAAGCCCGGCTGAGCTGACCCAGCGGCTGGTCCTGGCCCAGTATTTCAATGAAGGGCATCTGCCACCGCCTTGACTATCCGCTCGTGTACCTGCTCTGGCGTCCCGCTGCCATCCACGACTACCGACAAGTCATCATTGCGAGCGATTTCAAGATACGCATCCCTGACTTTCTTGTGGAATTCAAGCCCCTTGAGTTCCTCCCTGTCAGGCGGTTCTTCAAACAGTCCCACCTGGGCACCATTACGCTGGAACCCCTTGCGGAGCAGCCATTTCTTCTCATTTACATCAATCACAATGGTAAGCGATGGTCGCAAGCCGCCCGTTGCGACCCTCCCTATCTCCTGCACAATTTCCACGCCGAGCCCGCCTGCCGCCCCCTGATATGCCACGGTGGACAGGAGAAACCTGTCGGCAATGACGATTTTGCCTCCGGCAAGCGCGGGGTTTATGACTTCCCCGACAAGCTGCGCGCGGCTCGCCATGTACAGGAACATCTCGGCCTGCGGCGACATTCCCCTGAACGCGGGGTTGCGCAGGATAGAACGGATGCTCTCGCCCACCCTGGTGCCGCCCGGTTCACGAACCTCCACAACCGGAAGGCCCCTGCCCCGCAAGTATTCCACAAGCAACCGGGCCTGAGTTGACTTTCCAGTCCCGTCGGCACCTTCGATAACTATGAATTTTCCTGTCACAAGTCACCCGTAAGAGCAGAACCCATGAATTATAAGGCTCAACCGGGAGTATTCAAGATTTTTGTCAGGCGCTCACAAGAGAGCGCGTGACAACCCGGGGTCAGTTTCGGCCCGGGATTGAAAGGGGCTGCTCCGGCGTGAGCGAAGGCTGAGGTTGTCCTGTCTGGCGCGGAACGCGCGGCGGCACAGGGGGCGGAACGGTTCCTTGTCCTATTTCTTCCGCGGCGTCTTTCAGTGTGTCTCCGACAGACTCGGGCTTTTTGCTGAAGAGGGATATGACTTTCGAGATGTAGCTTTTCGGGATTACGCCGGATACCGCGGCGGAGCGGTCAAGCAGGAACGAGGCAACGCGAGAACGCTGCAAATAAGATGAAGGCAGCGCAGAAGAGAAATTGATGAGGGCAAGAATAATCAGTGCACAGACAAGTGAGCCCTGAAGGGCACCGACCACTGCACCGGCCACGTGGTCCGCCGGGCCGAGCTTGAGCTTGTCCGCCGCGGACTTGAGGTAGCTGAACGCCAGGTAGACCGCAGCCAGCACCAGAAGCAGAAGGCCAAGGAATGCCGCGACCGAGGCGGTGTTCTGTCCCAGGCGGTAGAGAAGCAGTTGGGCGGCGGTGGCGTGCAGCTTCGCGGCAAGAAAAATGCCGAGCACAAACGCCACAATATGCGAGAGCTCTCTTATCAGGCCCTGGCGCGCACCGTAGATGGCGCACGCTGCGATGACCGCCAGTATCACAACATCAAGTACAGTCAAGACACGCTCCCGGTATAGAGTCTCCCGTATCCAGTATCGGCATGGGGCAACTAACACGTTAGAGGAAAGAAGCGGGGTGAGGAATCTACTTGTCTTCTTCCGGCTTGTCTTTCTTCTCAAGCGCTTTCAGGGCGTCGAGCACGCTTTTCGGGGCTACTTCCACCAGGACCTTCTTCGCCGTTCCGGTCGCCCTCACTGCAAACAGGTGCCCCTCGACAGTTGATACGATCTTGTGAAGAATCCCTGTGGGGTCGAACTTGAGGATAGAGCTTATGAGACTAATCTTGAATGTAAAATCAATCTTGCCGTCAAATGTCAGCGTACCGTCACCATCAAGGTTCATCACGGGCGAGCGGAAACGGACCTCGGTGAAATGGAGCTTGTCGCCCTTGATTCGGAAGTGGGCATAGGATTCCGTGAAGTCAACACTCGGTACCGCCCCCAGGGAAAGCGCCTTCACAAGCGCGGAGAAGAACGGCACCTCCCAGAGATTGGACTTCGAGAGCCTTATTTCCCCCTTGCCTCTAAGTGACGAATCGTCCGAGCCTTTTCCCTGGAGTCGTATCCATGCGTTAGCCCGGCCTGTGGTCTTGTCCATCTTTTCACCGAAAAGCTGCTGGGCTGCAAGCCTCACGGAAGCTCCTTTCAGCTCGAACTCGCCTGCAAACGTCGAGTCCTTGTCGAAGAGAATCTTCAGCAAGCCGGAAAGGGTGCCATTGGCCATTCTTCCCGTTATTGGCTTGAGCGTGACGTAGTCCTCAGTCAGCTTGACAGGTATGGAAATCCAGGTTACCGGAAGTCCGCTTGCAGTGAAGTCACGAAGCTGTATGAGCCCTCTTTTCAGCGTGTGCTCACCTTCGGCGGAAACATGACCTTTGAAAGTGACTTTTCCCTTCAGTTTCCTGAACGGGATACCGCCCTCCATTTGCGCATCTTCGGGCTTGAGTTCGATGTCGTAGTCTATCACAGGCTCCTCTTCGCCAGTCTGGTCGATTCGCATCTTCACTTTGCCGGAGGCTTTGCCGCCAAGCTCGAGATCCTTCCAGAGCGCCTTTATCTCGTCCGGCATGGCATCACGCAGCACCTTGTCCAGAGTGACTTCGCGCGCAACTACATCCAGGTTGGTAATGGTGCGATTGCCATCGTTGAGCACCGTGCCGGACAGGGTGACCCTGCCATCGGCTGTACGCAGGTCCTTGATTCTCACGTTGCCCGTGTCAATGTCAACGCGCACATCGCCGGCAATGCCTGAAACATCGTAGGGAAAACCGCTGTAGGAGCCGCTTACATCACGCAGGTGGAGCTTGAGCGTCTTCTTCATGTCTTCAAACGGCATGAGACCGTCGAGCCAGATTGCGACATCCGCGCGGCCGTAGGGCTTGAAATCGTCCCACGTGGAATGCAGGTCTTCGGGCAGCGACTTCCTGAGCTCGCCATCTGCAAGAACGCCGAAACCCTCGATTCGCAGGCGCAGTTTCTGCTTCTCACCCGGCAGCTCCAGCAACTCTCCCCACGCCTCGAGATCCCCGCCAGCCGCCTTGCCTGTCAGGCTGCGCAGATAGTAGCCCCCTGGTTTGATATGAAGCGTTCCTCGAAGGTCATGGGTTTTAACCGGGAAAGCTTTGTGCACCAGCCATCCATCTTCGACAGACACCTTGCCTGTCAGCGCGAACTCCTTCGACCCTTCCGGTCTGTGCAGGTGTATTTCGCCGCAGGTCCGCCCCCCCGCGGACAGGTCTTCGAGGTTCTCGCCAATTGCCGAAGCCAGCGCATTCACCATGTCGCGGCCGAGCCCGACGTCCGAGAAGACGGCGTCTATGGAGGCCTCGCTTGTCTCGCCGCGCGGAATCTCCGTGTCCGCGACTCTGACCTCACCACCGGCCGCACGGCCGTGAACGCTTGTGAGCCGCACCCCACCTTCCGGGACAATAGAGAACGTACCAGTGATTCCCGATATCTGAACGGGAAAAGACTCAGGCGTCACGTTGGCGAATCCGTCAAGAAGCACTTCGACGCCGATGCTCACCTCTTCGGCATCGGCAGGAGAATTGATGCTCACTGCAAGGTTGGCTGTCCCGGAGGGACTGAAAAGGTCCCACACTTCCCGGTCGTCCTCAGTGAGCGCCTCGCGCAGGTGCTTGTCGATTCGCACGCGCCTGCCTCTTATCTTCACAGCGACTTCAAGCCCATCTTCTGAAGGGACAACATGGCCGCTGCCTACAACTTCCTGGCTGCCCATGATGCTGGTAACATCCCTGACTTCAACTCTCTCAGGTGTGATAAGAAGGGTTCCGGTGAGATTCTCGAGCCGGTAGGGGAACTCGAAGTAGGCTATCGAGGCTTCTCCCCGCACATCAACCTGCACGGTAATCAGGGGTTTGTATGAACCTGCCGGCTTGACTATGTTCGCCCTTATGTCGGCACTGCCCCGGGGCGCGAAGTCCTTAATCACCTTCCTCTCAGATGCCGGGATAGTCGCCAGAAGCTCGTCGGAGACTTTCAAGCCCTTTGCGACAATATCGAGTTCGATTCTCGGTGTTGAGTCACCAAACTCGATAAGGCCCACCATGCCAACAGGGTTGCCGTAGCTGCAACCGGTGATTCCAATCAACTGCACGCCTTTCGATGTGACCTTCACAGTCCCCCGGACATCCTCTATGAGGGCCGGGAACTCTCTGTACATGGCAGTGCAGCCGAGGCTCTTGGCGGTTGCCCCAAAGCTCACTTTGCCATCGGTGACTGCGAACCTGGCTTCGAGGCTCAGTTTCCCGTCAAGCTGCAGGTCTTTCAGGAGCTTCCTGCCTTCCTTGGGGAGTACGGGCTCGACGGATGCTATCTCAACGCTGGGCACCGTGACCACGAATTCGCCGTCGTTCAAATCGGGTGTCATCGAGCCTTCAGCCGACATCTGCTTCATCGCTGTGCTCAACATGTGTACAGAAACGACCATCCGGCCCGAGGCCGGGTCCGGCCTAACGGAACCGCTCACTTCACGCAGTGTTGCTCTTACCGTATCGTCGGGAGAAAGCTGGGCCTCGGCCGTGATTTCGCCGCCAGTCACCTCTATTGTGGGAATCTTCATACCACCGGCTTGCGTCCCTGCGGGCTGGGGTGCCAGAAGGTCGGCGAAGTTTGTCGAGCCATCCGGATTGACGCGAAGGAATACCTTGGGTCCTTCAATGACAACCTCCGTAACTTCCAGCGGCCAGAGGTTCACCCGAACAGTTGCTTTCCTTACGGCAATAGCCGGCTTCTTTGGCTCTCCAATCTGGAGTCCCCTGATTACCAGGCCGTCGGAGAAAGAGAATCGAGCTGATTCGAAATCGAGTGGCGCAGCTATCACGTTCCGCGCCTCTTTGCGAAGCCGCTTGCTGAGCTGGCCCGGGGACAGGGCAATAGCAGCGTCAACGGCGACACATGCCGCTGCCGTGATAAGGAGAATCAGCACTGCTATCAGTCGCCTGAGCATGTCAAAGCCTTCCAAGCCTGTCGCTCTTCCCAAGGGCCCGCTCGGCCGCAGTCCTGCCGAGTGCGCCCGCTTCCTCAAGCGCCCGCGGATGCCTGCCGATATCGCCGATGCTCTCTATCCGCCGGTACGTCAGCGACTCGGCCTGCCTGACACCTATCGCGTCAAAGAAGTACTTCATTGTAAGCAGCGCCCCATCGAAGAGGTTCTGCCCCTTTGTCGCGCCGCAGGACAGGAAATACCCCCGGCGCTCAATACCATCAACGACCGGAGGGACCGGGTTGTTCAAGATATACTTCCTTGCCCAGAGTGCCTGCGCCCTGTCTATCAGTGGCTTTACGCAGGCTGTCAGGGCATAGAAGAAAATCGGCGAAGCCACCACCACGGCGCGGGCGGATTCGAGGAACCCGAAGACCTCCCGCATGTCATCATCCACAACGCAGCGGCCGACCTTCTCGCACTGGCGGCACTCAACGCAGCAGCCTATATTCAACTCGCGGACATACACCCGTTGGACAGATGCACCTTCCCGCTCGGCAGCACCAGCAAACGCATCAAGAAGAACATCCGTGTTGCCACCCTTGCGAGGACTGCCGTATATTGCGAGTACGTCTATGCTTGTCTCCATGACTGCCTTGACCCGGATATTTCATGAGTCTTCAGCGTCCGGCGGGCGCTTTTCGCTCCAGGCTGCGTCCTCCGCACTCGTTTCCTCGACGTATCCACTGATACGACTGCGGAAACTCGCTTGTGCGTCCTTGCCTGAAACCAAAATCGCTCCGCCGACGGCGAACAGCGTGTCAAATCGCAAGACTCTGATACCGCGCCCCAACACATGGCAGAATAATCAGTTGAGTACACAACCGCCGAACACTCATGAAATATCCGGGTTAGGCAGGCCAGGCTACTTGCGCCCCCCCGGGAGCCACTCGTCATCTTTTTTCGGCTCTTTCTCAGGCTCCTTTTTGGGTTCCTTCTCAGGCTCCTTTTTGGGTTCCTTCTCAGGCTCTTTCTTGGGCTCTTTCTCAGGTTCCTTCTTGGGTTCTTTCTTGTCGCCTTCTTTTTCTGGCTCGGCAGTCGCGGCTAATAGCGGAGTTCGGCCCAACTGTACAAGCAAGCGGAACTTGCCGTCGTTTTGCCCGGCAATCTTCCTGTAGAACTCAAGGACAGGCTCCTTGGCCTTCTCGTAAGCAAGCTTGTACTCGTCGGTTGGCTTCCCGCCGCGGTACTCCGACAACACCACTGCCGTGTGGATTCTCACGCAGCGCTCGTAGTTGGCTGCCTTGAGCCAGGACAGAATATAGTCTGTGTCTTCCACTCTCGCCCCGGTGGGCAGGCCGCAGGTTACTATGTAGATTGTATCGATGTCCTCAACCTTCATGGCTTTGCGCAGCGCCTCGAAGAGGTCGCGTGCCGGCTGGGTCATGACATTACCGGTGAAATTGTAGATGCTGTCATAGTCTTTCTTGCCAAGCTTCTTGAACTTCCTCTGCCAGAAAGCGGAACCGACCGAGTACCTGATAATGTTGACTTCGCACGCACGCTCAAGAGTGAGAAGCGCACGTTTCGTCGCTTGAGCGCAATAGGTCTGCCTCGTTATGACACAGTTCTTCTCATACTTCTCCGATTCCGACTCATCCTTCTCTTCGGTCATGAGCTCCTTGTATCTCTTCGGATATTTGGCCTTCAGCCACTGCACCTGCTGTTTGAGCGCATGGGCTGGGAGTGCCATTCTGGTTTCCATGTCGTCGGAGGTGTCGAAAAGCACCAGGCACTTGTTGGAGAATATCTTGGCGGGAAAGATTCCCTCAGCGGCGGGGAGCTTGTACTTTTCGGGAACCTCGCCCCCGCACGCCTCACATGCCAGGGCCGCCTCGTAGGCAAGGCGCGGGTTCTTGTCGTTGAGTTTCTGCTTGAGCGTGTCCAGCAGCGACTTGTCCTTGTGCTTGCGTGCAGCCTCGAGCGCGGCGCTCACGACCTCCCAGCGCTTGTCTTTCAGGGCGAGCTTTATGTTGTCCACAACCTTCTCTCCCGAGATATATTGGAGCAGGCGCGTATATATGAGGCGCCTTTTCCCCTCACGGCGCACCCGGTCGGCCAGGAACTTCACCGCATCCGGGTCGGTCGTGGAGGCAAGCGCCTCGAAAGTCAGGACACGAGCCTCGAGCTCGTCATGGAATAGCGTCTTCTTGCACAGCAGCTCCACCGCGCGCTTGTCGTTCAGGTCTCCCAACTCCTCTATGAGCTTGGGCAGCTCCTGCGGGTCATCATGGTTTTTGAGGAACTTCTTGCGGGCCGCATTCCACTTCGCAGCACTTACACCCGCCAGCGTCACTTGGCCCGCAACGAGACAAACCAACAGTACCCCGATAACAACCGACGCTTTCTTCATCACTTGACTCCTTCCAACGCTTTTCCAAGGCTTTCAGGAATTCTTCTCAGTTTGCCATCCCGGTCGGTGCAGGCCAGTTTCGTCCATCCCTCGCAAAGAATCTCCCGGCCGTTCTCGACAGTGTAATCGAAAGTCACCTGCACGTGAGACACTTCTCTCAGGCGCGTTCTTATCGTCACTTCCATGTCGTACCTGGCAGGCCTGCGGTATGCCGCGTGCGCCTCAGTGAGGACAAGGTAGAGCCCCGATTCCTCGAACCGGGCGTAAGAGTGTCCTCTTGCACGCATGTACTCCGTCCTGCCAATCTCGAAGTACTCGAGGTACTTCGCGTGGTGTACGTATCCCATCTGGTCCGTATCAGCGTATCTGATTCGTGTCGTCGTCACCTGCTCCAAAGCCGCTCCTCCGAGGCCACTTCGCTGCCCGGATTATACCGGCAGCTACAGGAAACTTCAAGGCTAACACGAAAACTCACCGGCCGGCTGCACCGGCTCCGGGGCAACACAAAGCTCCCAAAATAGTAGACGACGCAGATGCAGAGTTGTTCCAGAAGAAAATACCTGTCTGCCTGCCTAAAAGCATGGTGTGATTGACCGGGAGCCGTATCTGCACTACCGGGATTGTATCCTGACCACCCGCGTGATAGTGCGAACCTGCATCCCCCTGGTATCAATAATCTTGAGTGTGAACCGTATCGCCGACGGCAGGTAACCTGCGCGGAAGTTTATCCCTGCAACGCTCACAGGCACAGGCATGCCCATTTTCGAGAATGTCAGCTTCCCATCGGTCGCAATGCTGTCGATTAAGTAGTCGGTGCTGTATTCGGTCTTCCAGGGCGCGGGGGCGTCATAGAGGAATACCCTGTCTCTGGCGGCGAGCTGCCCGAAATTGTCCGCGCCCATCTCGTCAAACCCCATGGTCGAGAACACCCCATCCGCATCAGTGCTGCCCTGCCCGCTCGTGCCCGAGTAGCAGAACATCTTCTTCTGGCCCGCAGGCACTTCGTAAAACCCCGGCGCCTTCATGTCAAGCACATTGTCGAAGTAATACTCTATCTTCATGTCCGTCACATACAGGCACAAGTCCTGCCCCGACCCGTCCGCCGGATCCTGGGCCAGCCCCGTACCTGTCAGGTCGCTGCGGTACAGGATATACTTCTTGAGTATCGGCTTTCTGGGCTCCGAGGTATCAATCTTGTAGAGTATCAGGGCGGCTCGTGTCTTGCCCCTGACTGTCGTGAGGCTCTTGAAATAAATCTTGTCGCTCTTGTGTGGGCGCCGGGCCGGGTTGACCGGGTCGGTGTACTCGTCCCCGTAAATCGTCATCGCGTGGACGTAGTCCGCCGGGTTCTTGGCGGGGTCGTCCGGCTTCGCACCCGGCTTATCCACATCCAGGCCGAAGCAGTTCTCAGTGACGTCGAAGTGCCCGTTGGGCGTGGTCATGTCGTCCACAAAGAAGTCCATGTCATGCGTCTTGACCGCGATGGACAGCTCCCGCTCAATCACGTCAAACGCGTTGCGCGCGTTCTGGTACACCTGTATCGTCGCTTCCGACTTGGTGAACACGCCCCTCGCAGTCACGAACACGAACGATATCGAGCCGGTAAGAACAACCATAAGCCCAATCGCGACAAGCAGCTCAATCAGGGTCACACCACGTGCGCTTCGCGCAGAAATTTCGAATTTCGAATTTCGAATTTCGATATTCTTTTTCATATCTCCCTCCAGACAGAGCATCATTAGATAGAGACGCACCTGTCTGCCCGATTGTTGCACTTTCGCCGCTGAATTTCAAGATAATTGCGGCGCGGCCATACTTTCACCACGCCTTCCGGTCCGCCGTACGGCGGATGCTTCCGGGACTACTTCTCTTCACGCTCCTCAAGCTCTTTCCCCGATACCGCACCGTGACTGCGCAGCAGTTGCTTCATCTCCTCTGTTTGTGCATAATCCAGCGGTGTCCGACCATGGTGTTTTTGTACGTTGACATTAGCGCCGTTGACGACAAGAAACTCCGCCAGCCTAACTCTCTTGTGGTAGGCAGCCCAGTGAAGCGGTGTCATGCCCCGGCAATCCTTTGCATCTACATCGGCACCCATACTTACAAGGAACTTTGCCAAACCCTTGCGCCTTTCTTGCACCGCCGCGTGAAGTGGTGTCTCACCATTGTTATTCCTTGCGCTCACATCCGCTCGGTTCACCACAAGAAATCTGGCGACCTTCAAAGCAGCTTCGCCGCCAATAACGTATTCGTCTATGCAGTGAAGCGGTGTGGACCCATCGTTTTCTCTTATGTTTGCGTCAACACCTTCATCTATAAAGAACTGCACAACTCCCACATGACCATGGCGCGCCGCATTGTGCAAAGGAGTCTGCCCCCATTGGTCTCTTGCAGTCAGATCGGCCCCCTCAGCAACGAAAAACTTCACGAGTTCACTATCATCCGAACGTGCCGCACAATGCAGAGGCGTTATGCCGTGTGCATCCTTCGCCGTAACGTCGGCGCCGCTCAAAACAAGAAATTTGATCAACTCCGCGTCACGTTTGTACACTACCGCACAGAGGACAGGTGTGCCACGGATATTCTTTGCGTTTATGTCCAGCCCGCCAGCAAGTAACTCCCGGACTTTCTCAATATCGCCGACGCCTGCCGCGCTGATAAAAGCATTGGCTTCTTCACTACCGTCCTGTTCGCGTGCCCGGCTGTCAGCGGTCGGTTTGGCGCTTTTTTCTGAGTCTGTCTGACGAGTCTCGTGCTCTTCGGGCTGCCCTGTGGGACCCGGTTGCGGCTTCTCAACTTCCTGTTTTCCGCTGCAGGCGGGGAGGAGAAGGAGAATTACCAGGATGCAGAATGCTTTCTTCATGGTATTCGCATTATACCACAATGTGTGGGTCAAGTCAAGCTGCCAGATTGGAATCAAAACCTACTTCAGCCTGGAGTCCTTCATCGCCGCCTGGATGAATGGCGCAAGCTCCGTCTCGAACTCCTCTATCTGCGGGTCGCCGGGGTTGACCTTCTTGTAGTTCTCCATGTGGTCCTGGGCGCTCTGGAACCTCCGGAACGCCTCGTTGTTCTCGCGCTTCTTGAAGTGAATCAGCCCCGCGCGAAACTCCTCTACCGCGGCGCGGAACTCGGGATGTAACTCCTGTCTCACCGGCTGCCCAGGCGTCTCTTTGACAGGCGTCTCAGGCTTCTCAGGCTGTTCACCCTCGGCCGGCGCGGCGGCTACCGGGCCTTCCTTCACCGCTTCGCCCCCGGAGGGGAACATGTCATCGAGCCACTCCAGCGTCTTGTCGGATTTCGCCAGCCATTCCTTCCACTCGATTGCCTTGTCCTTGTATTTCGCTACCGTCTTCTTCGTGGATTCCCAGTTCAGTAAAAGGTAATCCTTCAGCGTGATTTCCGGGTTGTCCGGCTTAACAATGAACTGGTAATGAATCACCATAACGATGATAAGCACCACGGCGAGAAAGATAATCGTGATAAGCATCTTGCCCAGGCAGCCCATCTTCGGCTTGTACTCGATTCGCGGCTTCTTCCTGCCTTCCGGCTGCTTCTCATCACTCATTTTGCTCTCCCGATTAACCTTGCCCGACTCTCATAAATATAACACACAATCACGCTGCAGACAAGTCAATACCGCAGAAGCGCCGCAATATCGCCTATTTCCGAAAGGCCCACAATGGGAGCTACAAAATCCGCTTCGGCGCGGGTCAGCGCGAGAATCTCCACAATTTCCTCAACCAGGTCAACCTCGAAAAGCGAATCCGAGTCGCAGTTCGGACACTTCTCAGGCTTTCCCACAGCCAGGTTCTCGCAGTTGCGGCAGCGCAACCCCTCAATCCGGGCGTTGCGGGTTACTACCGCCTTCCTTACCCGCCCAATCTTCGCAGCCTCAAGAACATCGTCTGCCCCCACTACAGCAAGACCCTTGCGCAGGTACTCGCCCTTTATCTGTTCCCACAGTTCCTTTTCGGACTGCCGCTCCTCCGCGAAAAAGAGGTCGAATATCTCCTTGTTGACGTACTGCGTACCCTTGTGAAGGTCAACCGCCTTCTCGCCTACCAGCTTCCTCGCCACGGACTTGGGCAGCGACTTGCGTATCTCGCCCAGCGTTTCCTTCGAGCCGACCAGCAGAACGCGCCTGAAGTCCTCCTCCTGCTCAAGCTGGCCCAGCTTTTCGGCAATATCCTTGGCGTAGTGGTGCAACTGCTTGTCGCGCCGGCGCTCGTAGCGCTGCTGCGACCAGCCCCCCTTGCGCACGTGGTTCTTGATATTCCCGTGGATTCGCTCCTCCTCCTCCCGCGTCGAGGAGGTCACCATGAATATCCGCGCGCACGTGTTGTCCGCGATTACCACGGCGAAGTTCTCGTACTCATCCTGAAGCTCGGCAAGCGGGCGGATATAGGGCGAGGAGTCCACCACCAGCAAGTCCGCACCCGCGCCCGGGCGCAGGCTCTGAGCCCTCGCCGAGCTGATTACATCAGTAAGCGTCGGCCCGGCCGAATCCCCGCCCTGCCCTCTCGCGGCACGCTCCAACTCCAGCGGGTACGCCTTGAAAAAATCCAGCGCCCAGCACGCGAAAATGCACAAACCGCCCGACTCCAGCGGGTTCTTTTTCAGGTAGTCCTGCACCAGCTTGATATTCTCCTCGAAGTACTCCGCCTCGTCCTTGTTCTCCTTCAGCATTGCCCTGGCGTTCTTGATGCGCTTCTCCAGCGTCTCAAGCGCCTTCGGCCTCGACAGGTAGAGGCTCAGAAACGCCCTGTCCGGCGCCGTAACCCCCGCCCACTCCTTCAAATTGATCTTATGAAACATGCTTCCCCCACCTTGCTGCTCACGTACCCCAAACGCCTATTCATTCTTCCCGCTCTTCTCGTGCCATTCCTTCCACTTCTCTGCGTCAAATCTGAAATCCTGTCTTGATGCTTTCCTTAGAACAGACCTGACGCCTATTCGGATATTCCAGTTGCTGTGTTCAAGAGCTTCAATCAGCGGTTCAACAACCCCGTTGCCTGCGAGCTTTACCAGTGCCCTCCACGCATACCAGTAGGTGCTCTTCTGTTGGTTTCCCAGCAGCTCAATCAGGGTCTTGACAGTTCTCTCGTCGCGCAGGTTTTGCATAAAGTGCACTGCATACCAACCGAGGGGGCCCCTGGAGAACTCGACAAGCACATTCAGCGCAGTCTCATCGCCAGTCAACTTGAACAGCCCGCTGGCTGCGCCTACACGGGCAGGTCCTTTCTTCTCTTCATTGAGCATCTGCTTCAGCAGGTCAGTTGCCTTCTCGCTCCCAATCTCTCCCAGCGCGTTCGCAGCAACGGCTCGAACAACCGTGTCTTCATCCTTCAGCAGGTTTAACAACTGGCCAACAGCCCCCTTATTGCCTGTGATGCCCAGCGCAATTGCGGTACAGCGCCGGGTCATGTGGTCTTCATGCTTGAGCAGGGGAATCAGAGCTTTGACTGCCTTGTTCCCGCCAATTTCTCCCAGCGCCATAGCTGCACTGGTGCGTGTGCTGCGATCATCACTGTCCAGGGCATCCACCAAAGATCCTATAGCCCTCGCATCGCCAAGCTTGCCCAGCATCTCGGCGGCTTCCACATCACTGTAGCAGCTTCTGGTTTTGTATATCTCAATCAGCGCCGCAACTGCCTTGTCACCGCCGATTTGGCCAAGTGCCTGTATGGCACTCGAACGCAGGCGGGGACCGTCACCCAGGCTGCCCCGAGCAGAGGGGTAGACTCCTTTCAGCAGCTTCACCAGGCTATCTACAGCCCGCTCGGACTTGAGCGCGCCAAGTGCCGCCGCCGCCCCGTCCCTGACCCAACTGTATTCGTGTTTGAGTGCCTCGAGGAGACCTTCAAGAGCGCTCTCGTCTGCCATCTGCCTGAGCGCAGCCGCCGCGCAGCCGCTTACGAAGCGGTCCAAAGTGGTGAGAGCTTCGAGCAAAGGTTCAACTGCCCTGGGGGCTCCAATCTTGCCAAGCGCGAGCGCTGCTTTCTCCTTGACCTCACGGTCGGTGTCCTTCAGAGCCGCAACAAGACCATCAATAGCCCGTGCGCTGCCTGTCTCCCCGAGTATTTCGGCAGCGTAACGCCGCAGTTTCTTGTTATCACTCTGCAGGGCTTTAAGAAGCGGGGCAACCGCGGGTTCGCCCAGGATTATCAATGCATTTCTGGTGGACTTGCCGCTGCTGTCATTTTCCTTTTTCAGATTTGGGAACTTCTCGAGGTGTTCTACTATGTCCGGTACAGAGTCAAGCAGCGCTCCTGTGATACGCCATTGCTCGTAAGGTTCGAGTATGCGTTCGAGCCGCTCTTTCACTTCGGGGTCGCCTGCCTCTTTGCGGGCCCGGCGCAAGCACTCAAGCACTGCTCCGCCTCTGCCGCCATGGAGCAGTTCGTCAAGCACTTCATGGGCGTCCTTGCGCTTCCGGTAGTCCTTATCTCCCAGTTCTTTCACCAAACTGTCCGTTTTTACCTTCAGCTTCTCTGAAGGCTGCCGGGGTGCGGCGGCTTCCGGCTGTTTGACTTGCGGTTGTGGCTGCGGTTCAGGTGTGACAATCTGCGGCGTCTGCGCGCAGCCGAATGCTGCCAGCATTAGAACCGTTATGTAACAGGAAAGCCTATTCATTCTTCCCGCTCTCCTCGTACCACGCTTTCCACTTGTCGTAACCGGAGATGGATTCCTGTCCTGTTAGACATCCAAGTACTTCTTCAGCTTTGTCCCGAACCCATCTGTCCTTGTGGTTGAGAATTTCGATGATATCTCCAATACATGTTTTTTCGCCTATCTTTTTCAAGCAATCCATTGCATACCAGCAAACTAACGCAGACTTGTCTTTGAGTGTTCCGATTAGTGTCTCAACCGCCGGCTTCCCGATATTCGCCAGCGCATCCGCCGCCGCCTGTCTGACCCAGAACTTCTCATCCCTGAAAAGCTCGGTCAGAGGTTTAACTGCCTTCTCGGCTTTTATCATTCCCAGTGCCTGGGCTGACCCGACGCGAATATGCCATTTGTCTCGACGCAGAGATGCTATCAATGGTTCTACTGCTGGTTTTCCTATCGATGTAAGCGCTTCCGATATGAATTTACGAATGTCCTTGTCATCATCTTCGTAAGCCTCTATCAGCGGCAATATTGCCTGTTCTTTTTTCATTTTTCCTAAACCCCATGCCGCAATCCTTCGTATATCGCTGTTTTTGTCTGATAAGGCTTTAATCAAAGGAAGCAGCGCTTTGGCATCGCCTATAGCCCCAAGAGCTTTTACTACAGGGAAACGAATCCTGTAATCCTTGTGTTTTACGTAAGTCAGAAGCTGGTCAACGGCTTTTGACTCTCCTATCTTTCCCAAGGCATCAGCAGCACAACCTGCAATCTCGGCTTTCTCAGTTTTCATTGTATGTAGTAGCGCATCCACGGCTGACTTGTCTCCGATCTTGCCAAGCGAGCGAACAGCTTGCCGACGCACCCTCTTGTCTTTGTGCTTTAGTACCTCTATAAGTTGCGGGACCGCCGACTTGTGACCGATTATCCCCAGCGCATCGGCGGCATTAACACGCACATCAGATTCAGCATCCTTCAATAACTCAGATACGGGCTCGACCGCTCTCTTGTCCCCAAGAACCCCTAATGCACTTGCCGCAGACCACCGAAAATCAGAATCAGGGTCAGAAAGGATATTGATTAGAGGCTCCACTGCTCTCGTATCACCAATGTGGGCAAGTATCCATATAACGTATCTGCGAAGTTCAGGATTCTGGTCTTTCAACGCTTTTATCAGCGAATCAACAGCCGGTTTGCCAATCAATATCAGAGCACCATATGGCGGCCCCATCCAGTAATTCTCACGTTCCATTCGGAGAAACTCGATAAGTTGCCTTATTACTGTGAGCATCACAGGATTGTTACCGGGTTCGCCATGCTCCCGCCAAAGCTTCTCAGCAACGCTCTTGACGCCATGCTTTTCTAACTGCCCGACCGCGCCTGGCAGGACATCCAGGAATTCCGGCATGATTTTCCACCGATTGTACGGCTTAAGAAGTCTCTCGAGCCTTATCTTGACCTCGGAATCCTCCGTGGCAATACACTCATGCCGTAGCTTTTTGAGAACACTCCCGCCGGATGTTTCGAGTAGTGTGTGAAGTTTCGTCTGTGCGCTTTCGCGCTCTTTATAGTTTTCGGATGCCAGTTGTTCAAGTA
>DAOVDS010000308.1 GCA_030669415.1 bacterium | reverse complement strand
TCACCTCCTTGCCGTTCATCCAGAACGAGAAGTCGGTAACCGACGCGTCCGCCGGAAGCGGGAAAACGAAGTCGCCCTCGAGCCGCCAGTGGTTCGGGTTCACGAAGACTTCGTTGACCTCGGTCTTCGCCACCTGGTCGGTGATAGTGACTTTAAGGTGCGCTTCCTTCACCCACGCGGGGTAGTGCCTTACGATTCGCCGCGGCCGTGGTCTCGGCGGTCTGGGAGGCACGATAATCCCGTTGGCAAACACTTCGGTGCAGGAAACAAGAATAACAAGTGCCACAATAATTCCAACTGCCCTTTTATCCATGACCGGTTCCTCCAAAAAAGATTGTTTCCGTCTGTTATTCTTAGACTTCAACCAGGGGATAAGGTTCGCTGCAATTTTGTATTTTTCCAAGTTGTTTTCACCGCGGAGACGCGGATTTAGCCGGCGAGTTTACTCGCCGTGTTCTCCACGCGGCGGGTCTACGCGGCGGGCAAGCCCGCCGGCTAACCATCCGCGCTGCAGGCCCCAGGAGTCCCTGTGGGACCGCGGCTAAAATCATTCGTCCGGTATGCCCCAGAGGAAGCCCCGCCGTCTGTTTCCACTTGCGGCCGGGTTAATTGTCTTTGCCGCGCTGCCAACGCCCCATCCCCGTCACTCGCCCAGGTACTTCGGGTTCCAGGCAATTTACTATTAAAGAAATTATTATTAGATAGAATGACATACAAAGACAAAGCAGTAAGCAAGTTTGAGTCCAAACAGGCTGAGCCGTTTCTTGAACTTGTTGTATGCGAAGACCTCTCTTACCTTGAAACCGTTAGATTCAAGCAATTCTCGCCACTCGCCAAGTGAGCCGAACCTTTCGAGAAGCTGGTGGTGGTCTGCGCCGCCCCGGAGCGTCAGCTTTCGCCACATATCGCCGATGTAGCGGCTGTTGGGCACCATGACAACCGCGCTGCCCTGTGGACGCAGGACGCGGCGCATCTCGCGCGCCGCAGTTTCCATGTCGAGGAAATGCTCGAGGCTGCCCAGGTTGTAGACCATGTCGAAGGACGAGTCCTGGTATGGGAGTTTCTCGGCGTCGGCCACTGCGAACTGCGCTTCCGGAGCTTCCCTTTGCGCGATGCGCAGTGCCTCGGTGGCGATGTCGCAGCCGAAGAGGTTGCAGTTATTCGGCTGCAGCTTTTGAAGGAGGTATCCGCCCCCGCAGGCGATATCGAGGACTGTGGACCCTTCTGCGGGCGGCACCTTCCGGGCAATCCAGGAGTAGAAACCTTCTCTTGCACGCAGCGGCCGTTCTGAGAAGCGCCTGTTGTAATACTGGCGAAGTTCCCGAGGCGAGAGACTTCCCGGTGTGCCCTTAACCTTCATCGGGCTGGGGCTCCTCGTCGATTACAGTGTTTTCACCAGTGACCGGCGGCCTACCGGCGATGGCCTCGTACACTGAGATGACCTGCTCGACCCGCTTGTCGAGATTGAACCGCTCGGTCGCCTTTTGCAGTGCTGCACGGGATAACTTCTCAAGAAGGTCCCTGTTTCGGGCAAGGCGCACGAAAGCCTTGGCAAGGTTGGCAACCGTGTCTTCGACCACAAGACCGTTCACGCCATCATCGATAATCTCAGGGATGATACCTCGCCTGGCGCCGATTACCGGCCTGCCCATCGCCATTGCCTCACGCACGGCGCGGCAGGTCTCATCTGTGCCGGGGACAAGAAAGACTTTGACATCCATTGCCTTCAGAATGCCGACATACTCATCATCCTTGCGATACCCGCTGAAGATTACCGCATCTTCGATACTCAGTTTCCTCGCCGGCTTTTCAGCGACTTCTTCTTTGTGTGTCCCGCGGCCTACGACCAGCGCCTTCAGGTGCGGGACCTGTTCACGCGCATTGCGTACAGCACGCAGGAATATGCCGAACCTCCTGCGCTTCTGAATTCTCGCGACCACGCCCACGACGAAATCGCCCTCGTCAATCCCGAACTCGCGGCGCATGTCGGGTACGGGCCTTGCAGGGTTGAACCGCTGCAGGTCAATCGCCGGCTCGATTCGCCAGATTCGGTCCTCCGGCACGTTGAACATCCTGCGCGAGCGCTCGTAGTGGTAGCCGCTTCCCACTATGAGAGCGTCGGTGAGGTTCCGTGCGAGGTAGCGGGCCCGCATCCTGTTCCAGGCCCTGCCGAGGGAGTGCACCGTGCGCACGACGAGTACGGGCCTGTCGCAGTGCCGCGCCGCCCACCCGCCGAGGAGGTGGTCGTTGAGAAGGTGAGTGTGAATGATGTCAATTTCCTGCTCCGAGATGAACTGTGCCAGCGCCGGCAGGTCGCGGGCGTTGTCTATGAAGGAGAAATGCTTCTTGAGGCGGAAGTCTGTAACGGGGAAGATGCCCAGCTCTTCAGCCCGCTCTTCTATCGAGGAACGCCTGCCGGGGTGAAACCGCCCGCAGGCGAACACCACGTCGAGCCCCCGGCGCTTCAGGCCTGCGGCAACGTTGAGCACCGGCTCGGCCGGGCCCGTCAGTTTCACATTGCTGAACAGATGCAGGATTCTCACAAGATTTTTCCGTGCTTTCTCACTGTCGCAATCCATCGCATGCGACGCGCCTGCGCTTTGCGTTCTATCTCAGTTAGTCTACCCCTGAGCGCCGTGCGAAGCCCCGTCTCGCGCAGGAAGCGCACAAAAAACCGCACTGCCAGCGGACGCGCAACGCAAGACGGCAGGCTGCAGTATAGCTGCACAAGGTTTTTCACCACTCTTGAAAGGCCTGGTTTTCGCCAAAGCTGGACCCCGTCAAGGTCGGTGAAATAGAAACAGAGCTTACCCCCCGGCCTGGTTTCCACAAGGATGTTTGTCGCTTTCAGGTCACTGTGATAGATTGACTCGTTGTGCAGGGCTGCAAGGGCCTGCGCCAGCTCTCTCACCAAAATACGCAGTTGCGAGGGCTCTGGGGATTTCATGACGCAGTTCTCGTGCACATACCGCGCGAGTGTGGCCGCTGACTCCATGTGCTCAGTTATCAAATAGCTGCGCTTGAGGAGTCCGGCACGCAGTTCCTCGACAAGTGCGAGTGGGCGCGGGGTTGGGATACCGCGGACCGAGAGCGCGTTGGCGGCGTGCCATGCCCTTCGTCCCCGGGGATGCTGAAACAGGTCCTTGAAGTTCTGATAGACTCCTCCCGACTCCACTTCTTTCACGTGACACGGCCGCTCAAAGCCTTCGACCACAATGACTTTCTCGCCCGAAGCCCGGTACGTACCGACGACCGACTGAACTGCCGCACTGGGTATTTCTCTTCGGCGGTAGATTCTCAGGTTGCCCGCGTACTCAACCACGAAGCTGGTGCTTGTCTTGAGACACCGTTTGGCGCGGGAGCGCTTGCGAATGGCCCGAAGTCTGGGGGCCCTTCGCATGACGCGCCGTGCGAACTCTGCCACGGGCTCACTCCCCCCATAGCCACTCAACAGCGCGTCAACCACGGCGGCGTCAGAGAAGGTTCCGAGGTTGAACACAAGCTGCGCGATGTCCCTTACGCGCCTGCCTGCCGACACACGCTTGCAGAACACAGCCTTGTGGAGGTCAAGGAAGTAGAACAGGAATCCGCCGCCCTCGGGTTTCACGAAGAAGTTACCTGGCTGCATGTCGCGGTGATAGACCCCGCGGTCGTGCAGTACGCGAAGCTGCGCACCGAGGCCCTTTGCGAGCTGTACTGCACGTTCCGGCTCCAGTGACTCCAGCGCCTCCCTCAGATTGAGGGCACCTTCAATCCCGCGGGTCACAATGACACTCGTGGGGACTGATTCGACAGTACCCTGCGCGTAAGCAACTGGCGGGGCGGTCAGAAACCCGAGCTCACACATTTTCTGAAGCGCTTCCCATTCCGCCTTCGCACGCGAGGGGAACAGCAGCAATTTCAACTGCCGGGTCTTGTTGGCACACACATGCTGCTTCAAGTAAAACGCCGACCCGTCCAACTCGATGCGAAGGACGCGGCGGTGCGGATTCGCCTTAACGACTACATGCTTGAGTTCCCGCGGGTCGCGGCCAAGCTTCAGACACCTGGCAACCTGTGAGCTTTCCTCCGCAGGTTCGAGGTGCCAGGTCAGGCCCGCCACTGCGAATCTGTTGGTGTTCTCAGGCAACGCGAACTCCTGAATGGAATTGGCCACACATCGCATAATAAGCACAAAGTGCCATTCAAGTCAACCCTATTCAGGCTTGCCCTTGGGCGCAGCCGACACGAAAAGCGATTTGACAACCCCTGCTGTTGCTGGTACATTTACCCAGGCAGCCGGAGCACCGCGCGGCTCTGGCTATCCACTTGGAGTACTGTATGGTACTTTTCCACAAGAGAGGCGACACCAGCATGGAATTGACACCTGGCCAGGTGGTAGGCGACCGGTATGAGATAGTCCGGAAAGTCTCACAGGGCGGCATGGCGGTTATCTACAGGGCGCGCGACAGAACGCTTGACCGTGAAGTTGCCCTCAAAGTCCTCCCGTTTGAGCTCGCCAAGAGCCGCAGAGCTGTCGAGAACCTGAAGCGCGAGGCGCGCATCACCATGGGGCTTACCCACGTGAACATTGTGCGACTTCACGATTTTGCGGACCAGCCAGACCTCAAGTACCTTGTCATGGAGTACGTGGATGGTCCCACGCTTGACGACGTCCTTGACCGCCGCGGCTCGTTGAAGCTGGACGAAGCCCTCAAATGGGCCAAGGGCATCTGCGCAGGCCTCCTGTACGCACATGAAAATGGGGTTCTGCACCGCGACTTAAAACCAAGTAACATAATGTTTCACCGTGAAGAGATAGTCAAGGTAACTGATTTCGGTATCGCCCGCAACATGCGCAACCAGATGCACAAGCTGACGCAGGCGCTGCGCCTGGGCACCCCGCCGTACATGTCGCCGGAGCAGCTAATGGG
>DAOVDS010000057.1 GCA_030669415.1 bacterium | reverse complement strand
CGCCATCACTCGCTTCTTGATAATCTCATCTTCCTTCCGCTCCTTCGCGTCGTCTACGGCAGAGAGCTTCTTTATGATGTGCTCGTCATTGAGCCGAAGCTCGCGCATGGCCTGCACCTTCACATGCTCGGACTCCGCCGTGTCGGCGAGCTGCCAGAGGAAGCGCCAGCGTGCCTGCGCGTTGAGCAAGAGCTGTGCGATAATCTCGTGTCGCGCATGCGCCATGAGCGCTTCGTTACGCCCGTTTAGTACTGCGCGTACGTCGTTGTAGATAGTCTGCCTGGGCACCTCGAGTATCTCGGCAATCTCGCCCGCCGTGATGCCCCGCACCAGCAGCGAGGTAACTTTCCGGCGCCGCTGAAATACCTTCGTCCTCGGATAAGCCATGACCAACTCCCTTCTGAAGAAATCCAAATTCCAAAGTCCAAATGCCAAATCAATGTCAAAATCCAAATGACAAACTGTGCCATTTAGCGGCGCAGCTTGCTGCGCGTGTTTTCCTCCTTTCAGAAAAAGCCCAAATTATTAAACCACGGATAAACACAGATTAACACGGATTAAGTTCATTGGCCTCCTTTCTCGCTTCAAATTTCCTGCGCTGCGCCGGCAAGTTTCAGCCGCGGCGCCTGCGGCGCGGAATACCCCCGGGCTGAAGCCCGGGGCTTCGGAGTTAACTCCTATATAATTAGACGCTATTTAGAGGCTACATCTTGCATAAAAACCATGTAAACAGGCAAAAGAGTTGAAAAAATTAAAAAGGCTCAGATTTACGATGACAGACCTTACCAAGGTCAAGCGAAGTGCTTAAAATGCCTTGCTTCCTGCCGTACATTGTGGTAAAAAGAAGGAGGGCAAGTCAACGTGCAGCATGTACCGTGTCCTATGGAGGTAGTTGATGAGACAGTTTCAGTTGGCGGGCATGTTTATCGCCGCACTGCTTGTGTTCTTTTGTTTGACCATGGCCGGATGCGGCGGACCGGAAGAAGCGCCTGAGGTTCCTACTGATGTCGTGGAAGAGGACCCGCAGCCCAAGCCCGCCCGGAAACCGTCCCAGCAGCCCAAGCCTCAGAACTATATGCTCAGGGCCAGGGTCGGGCATGTAGCAACGGGGGAAAGAACCTCGAGTAAACATGCCGACCATGGCATACCGTACTTCTCGGGTTCGCGTGCCCCTGTGCTGGTGAATGACAGGTGGGGGTACATCGACAAGGAAGGAAAGATAGTCATAGAACCGCAGTTCTTCTGCGCGGGGAGTTTCTCTGACGGGTTGGCCTGCGTGTGTAACGGTCCGAAGCACGGCTATATCGACACCGCCGGCAAGCTGGTTATTAAGTACAAATTCGATGATGCCAACGATTTCTGTGAGGGCCGGGCATGTGTCGCAGTAGGCGAATTTCCGAACGAAGAATGGGGCTTCATCGACACGAGCGGGAACTTCGTTGTCAAGCCGAAATACAAGAGCATGGAATTATTCTTCTCTGAAGGACTCGTTGCCGTCAAGTTCGGGGAGAGGTACTACGGGTATTTGGACAGGGACGGAAACGTAGCAATCAAACCTCAGTTCACCAGTGCAGAGAGCTTTTTCGACGGCCTGGCGGTTGTGACTCTGGATGGGAAAGATCGCTTCATCAACAAAACAGGGGCTCCTGCTTTCGGGAAGCTCGCCACTCGTTCATGGGGCTTCTCGGAAGGACTCGCAGACGTTGCGGGATTGAAAGCGCAGATTGACTTCATTGACACAAGCGGGAAGACGGTTTTCGAAATACACGGAGCGTATAGCGAAGCCTTCTACTTCAGTGAAGGACTGGCAGCGGCGAGGATAGCGGGAAGTCTCATTGAGAAGCTCGTATATATGGACAGGTCCGGTGAGATTGTAATCCTGTTGGACGAGAACTGCGACAGGGCGGGCATGTTCTCAGAAGGACTTGCACCCGTGCGAATCGACGGCAAGTACGGGTACATAGACAAGAAAGGCGTAATGACAATTGAACCGCAGTTCGACTTCGCTTCGAAGTTCGTGAACGGCTGGGCTCTCGTCTCGATAGGAGGTGACAACTATACGGGCAAGATTGGTTATATCGACAAGACAGGCGAGTATATCTGGAAACCCACGAAATAGCTACAATTGCCCATTTCTAATCGAACTCAAACCTCATATGGAAGTTCTGTCTATAGGGATGTTCGGTGTACTGTACCCACCCCGCCACGCTGGCGCATGGCGTAACGGTGACCCGTTAATGAGGCAACACCAGAATCAGCCCGCTTCGAGCGATTTTGAGATAGATTTGAGACAGGGTAGTGGGAGAACCTACCTCTTCTTGCTCACCTTTACTGTGTATTTTCTGGGATTAAGGCGAACACCTCTGGACAAAGCTGCATCTTTGACCAGCTCGCCCTTCTTGACCAGAGCGTAGATGACATCCCTCACGCTGCCCGTGGAGCGCATCTTGAACTTCGCCCCCATCTGGCGGATGGTGGGTGTGCGATGTTCCTTCTCTACGCAGGAGATAACGAACCCAAGCATTGCGGCCTGTTTCTTCGTCAACGGCCTCTTCTTTACATTTGCCACGAGTGGCTCCTTTCTGTAACACCCCTGTATGAGTCCTGACAGACAAACAGGATAGAGGTTCAGAGTCGCGAAGTCAATCTTATATTTCCTTAGCACCCCCGCCACGTTGCCCCGGTGCAGGATGGCATGGTAGGGGAGATTGAATTCGAGCCACTCCGCCTGCTATTGCCGGATGTTCCGGAAGCCGGCAGGCATGGTGAAAGGGTTGAAAGTTAAAGGTTGAAGGTTGCAGGTGAATGCATTCATTCCGTGTTGCAGGCAACGCGGCTGAAGACATCCGCGGCTTTCGCTGGTTTCAGGTTTCAGGTTCAAGGTTGCAGGTGAACGCATTTTTTGCGCGGGAGCGGGTTGATTTATGACCAGGTTGAAGATATTGCATGCTCATGCAATATCCTCAGAGTGGGTTACATGCAATTCCGGGCCGCAGGCGGCGCGGCTATTACACGGCGGACAAGTCCGCCGGCTAACCATCCACGGGATGAATCCCGCGGCTTTCTTTCCCCGGATATGAATCCGCCGTCCGGCGGACGGGGCTTGACCGGTCATGAGGCGTTGCAGGGGATTCGGGAACATTTCGAATTTTGATTTTGCTGCATGTCCAAGATATTGCATGAGTATGCAATATCTTCGCAGTGTGCCGAATATCATTCCGGGCCGCAGGCGGCCCGGGTAAACATCTTCGGGATTATACACGCGTTGCAAGCAACGCGGCTAAACGACAAATCTGTGCAATCTGTGGTGAAAGGGTTGAAAGTTAAAGGTTGAAGGTTGCAGGTGAATGGATTCATTCCGCCTTGCAGGCAAGGCGGCTAAAAACCCGCGCGTTGAAGTACGCGGGTTTGAATCGGATTATGTGCAACCGGGGGGCGTGAACGTCGTGGAATGGATGACGTAACTGCGAAGGTAAATGGTGTTTTGACGGTTTTCTGGAGAAGGGAGGTGTGTTGTGAGAAGAGTGCTGCTTGCAGCGGCGGCGGTGCTGGTGACGTGCGTGGTCGTCGCGGGCGCGGACAAGCTCTCGGAGGCTGCGAAAAAGAAGATTGCGGCTATCGAGACTGATTTGCGAAGGAGCGTGCGCAAGGAACCGCTTACTTTCCATGAGCTGTGCGTCATCAAGGGGGCACGCTTCGAGGAGCTGAAAAGAGGCAGGGAGGTGGACCCGGTGCGGTCGCTGCGCATTGTCAGGGATGGGCTGCAGTGGAGGATAAGGAGGCTCAATCCGTACTGGGAGCCGAAGCGAAAGCCTCAGGAGCCGGAGAAGAAGGTCAAGCGCGTCTATAAGCAGTATGACATAACAGACATTGTCTCTCTGCCGCCGGACAGGTACGCACCGACAATAGGGTTCGGCATGGGGTACTTTCTACAAGGCAGCACAACGAGGAGGCTTGCCGGGGGGATAGTTGACCTGAGCGATGAGAGCTACTCGGATTCGGGTGCGGGCTTCGACTGGGAGAAGATTGCGGAGCTTATCGAGAGGTTTCTGCCCGAGGACTACGAGGGGGAGTTCCGGTACTGCGGCGGGAGGCTCACCTGCTACGTGGCGCCGGAGGTGGTGCCTGTCATTGAGGGCCTGCTGGCGAAGATGAGGAAATGCTCGGGCTACTCGATAAACCTGGATGTCAAGTTCATCCGCGTAACTGCGGCCTACATGACTGAGTTGCGCAAGAAGGGCGGGGAGTCCGCCATATACCTGTCGGACGAGGCGCAGAAGAAGCTCCTGAGCGACGCGAAGGCGAAGAAGGGAGTCGAGATAGTCGCATCGAGCGAGGTTATGGCGTCTGACGCGCAGGTTGTTCACGTGCGTGAAGGCCAGCAGGTATCGCTGCTGATGGATTACGACGTAAGTGGCGGCGGCGCACAGGTGCTTACGCCGGTTGTCAGGGTCATAAACGAGGGGCTGATTTGCCAGTTCAGGCCCAAGGTGCTCTTTGACGGCAGAATGATAGACATAAGCGTGCTCGCGTCGCTGTCGAGGCTCAACAAGGACATGCGCAAGACGCAGTTCATGGGCGGCGAGATAATGCTGCCGTCGATGAAGATGTCGAGGCTTCGCACAAACGTACTGGTGCCCAACGGCCAGGCGGTGCTTGTCGGAGGAACGGCGGAGCTGTCTGAGGGCAAGGAAGACGGCCCGAGGTTTGTGGTTTTTGTGAAGCCGACCCTGAACCGCAGATAAAGGAGGTGATTCCGATGCGTAGATACCTTGGGGCAGTTCTTTGCGTCGCAATAGTTTTGGTGCTCGTTTATGGGGCATACGGGCAGAGCAAAGAGGACCTGGACAACCTGGCGCAGTCGAAGTCGTACATCAAGCTTCTGGAGAAGGTGGAGGATGCGATTGAGACAATCATGAAGGAGCGAAAGCCGCCCAAAAGAGTCAAGGAGCTCAAGTTCATCGATGTGTCTGATTTTGTCGTGAAGGTGCCGCACTTCGCGGGGCCGGACGTGCGCGTGTTCGACCCTGAGCAGGAGCGGACGGCGCCGGGGATTACCTTTGGCGAGGATGAAGACATTGAGGACCTGGAGGAGGGCGAGCCTTTCGGCACTGAAGGACTGATCGAGCTTGTGAAGGCGCGCACAGGTGATGAGAAGTGGCCGGAGGAGGCAGGCGGGTTCGGCACCATTGAGCAGCACAGGGGCAAGCTGATTGTGTGCAACACGCCGGAGGTGATAAAGGAGGTTGAGCAGTTGCTGGCGGAGATACGCGGGAACGCGGCGGCGATTATCAGTTCCGCCATTTATCTTCTGTCGGCGCAGGAGGAATACCTGCAGCAGATTCGCACCAAGGGGTCGCCGATAATCACGCCGCAGGCAATCAAGAAGGTGCTGGCGGATGCCCAGGCGGGCAAGGAGGTCAAGCTGATAAGAGCGGGATACCTGAGTGCCTACTCGGGGCAGTCGGCATACATCTACGACGGGACGGCGCACACGTACGTAGGCGACATGGACACATCGGCGGGAGAGGGCAAGAGCTCGATTCTCGACCCGGTCGTCAACATCTTCAGGGAGGGGCTGGTGGTCAACCTGCGTGCACAGTACAACAGGCAGACCGGGAAGACGAACATCGTGGCGGCAGTCAACCTGTGCAAGCTCATCAGCATAGAAGAGCACGTTGCCATCGGCGGCGGGAACGATGAGAAGCTGAAATCCTGCAAGCTGGAGACGCCGACGGTGGACTTGCAGACTGTCTCCGGCAGCGCCGACGTGCCGGAGCACTACGGCCTGCTGATAGGCGGCTCGAAGATGAAGACTGCGCAGGCGAAGCAGGAGTCTTTTGTCGTCCTGATAGTGCCGACGGTTCGGAAGTAACGCCGGCGGATGGCGTTGGAAGTATCAGCCCCGGACTTGCATCCGGGGCTTCATATTTGTGCGCATATTGTGTGAATGGCAGTAATATGGGCTAAAGTGCGAGTTTGCGCTTGCGATTGTCGAAGGTGCGGCTATATTATTACGAAAATGAAAAGCACGTGGTGGCAACGTAAACTGAAAGGATATACAGTATTGAAACTGACAGGACAATAAAAGTCGATTTGCATCTTCACACCTTCTGCTCGGACGGGCTCTACTCGCCGCAGGAAACGCTCGAGGAGATAGTGGCTGCCGGCATCGAGGTCGCAGCGATAACGGACCACGAGACAGGCGGCGGCTACCTGGCGGTAAAGGACGAGGTACCCGACGGGACGCGGCTCATTTTCGGTGTGGAGTTCTCGACCTACCACAAGGAAGCCGGCGAGCCCGGCGCGTCCGGGACGCCGCAGCAGGGAGCGCCTGACGCCGTGTGTGCGGGGCCTCAGCGGGCGGGGGAGATTCACATTCTCGGCTATTTCCCCGGCGGAGTCACCGAGGAGGTACAGGCGTTTCTGAAAGAGCTTCAGCAGGAGAGGGTGAACAGGGCGAAGGTCACGCTCGTGAACCTGAGGAAGAACGGCTGCAAGCTCAGCTTCGATACGCTTATGGAGCAGGTGCACGGGGACTGCATTTCACGCGCGCACATGGCGCGTGCCCTGGTGGCGAACGGGCTGGTCTCCTCGACGTACGAGGCGTTCAACCGCTACCTGGGCATTTCGCACGGGATAGTACCGCCGCCGCTTCTGACTCCCAAGCGGGCAATCGCTTTCATCGGGGACAACGGGGGAGTGCCGGTCTGGGCGCACCCGGAACTCGACAGCTTCGACCTGCACGTCAAGGAGTTTGTAGACAGCGGCCTGAAGGGTGTAGAGGTCTGCTGCCGCAAGCGCACGGAGGCCTACTCCTTCTACTTCGAGCGAACGGCCCGCGTGCTGGGCCTGCTGGTCACTTACGGCACCGACTGGCACGGGTTCAGCAAGAAGGAGATTACAGGGATGACAGTCCCGTACAAGAACGTTGCGGAGTTCCTCGAATTGTTCCAGGGAAGACAGTAGAGTCAGGCGGGATTCACAACATGGCCCAGCAGCTTTTCGGTCATGACTTCATGAAGAAGCTTGAGTACCTCGCGACGGTAGCGAGGCGGCTCTACCGGCTGAAAGTCAGGCCGAGGAGGCGCAAGCGCATTGGCACCGGCCTGGAGTTCGCCGACCGCAGGGACTACGAATCCGGGGATGATTTCAGGTATATCGACTGGAACTACTTCGCGCGGATGGAACGGCTGCTTGTGCGGCTCTTCGAGGAAGAGCAGGAGATGTCGGTGTACTTCCTGCTTGACTCCTCCCGGTCAATGGCCGGCGGGTCGGGGCCCAAGTTCGACCACGCGCGCCGGGCGCTGGCGGCGCTGGCCTACCTGGGTCTTGCGAACCTGGACAGGGTGTCTGTCTGGTCCTTTTCGGACGACCTTGGGCCTTTTCTGTCCCCTAAGAAGGGGAAGGCGCAGATATTCGCTCTAACCGAGTTTCTGGAGAAGCTGCGCGCGGGAAGCGCGACTGACTTCGCTGCCTCGTGCGCTTCTTTCGTATCGAAGGCGCTCAGGCCCGGCCTGGCGGTAATCCTGTCCGACTTCTTCGACACAGGCGGGTATGAGAGAGGGCTCCAAACCCTCTTTCACAACAAGTTCGACCTGTTTCTGATTCATGTCTATGACAACAGGGACGCCGCGCCTGACTTCCTGTCTGATGTCAGGATGATTGACAGCGAGACTGGAGAGCCGCGCAATCTCACGGTAAACTCGCGACTGCGCGACGCGTACGAGAAAGAGTTCGCGGTTTTCCAGAAGGAGATTGAGGCGTTCGCCACCAGGCACGGGGCTGGCTGGCTTGCCGCTCCCACATCGCTTGCGTTTGAGGAGATGGTCCTGCGCGTGCTCAGGCAGGGCGAGTTCGTGGGATAGGGTCCGCCGCCTTGCGGCCGCTCTCCTTTCTACTATCTTGAGAGTAGAGAGTAGAGCTGCGGGCAAGGCCCGCGACGGCGGGACTGGGTGGTGCCGCAGGCACATTTACAAGAGTGGCTTCGCCACCGCAGGGGCCTTCTTAGGAGTGGTTGTGCCACCCAATTTGGACAAAGAGCTGGTTCTCAGGATACTGCGTGGAGAGAAGTCGCTCTTCGGAGTCCTTGTAGAGAAATATGAGAAGGCCATCTACGCTGTCGCCTACAGTTACCTGCACAACGCGGAAGATGCCCGGGACCTTGCCCAGGATGTCTTCATCAAGGCCTATGACCAGCTTCAGACGCTCAAGGACCACGGCAAGTTCGGCCCGTGGCTGAGCAGGATTGCCTCTCGCCTTGCGATTGACCGGCTGAGGGTGCAGAAGAAGAGTGTGTCTCTCCCGGATCTGGGACCTGTGCAGGAGACTCTGTCGCACGACCCCGACCGGGCACCGATGACGCTTGAAGAAAAGGAAGACCTGAAATACAAGCTCGCGAGAATAGACCAGCTTATCGCACACCTGCCGGAGTACTACCGCGTCGCCTTTATCCTCAAGTACATGGAAGGGATGTCGAACAAGGAGATAGCAAGATTCCTCAGTGTCCCGGTAAGCACTGTGGAGGGACGCCTTCACAAGGCGCGCGAGTTTATCAGGGAGCGCATGGAGGGCTGAGCGTGGACACGCGCGTGCGAATTATTCTGCAGAAAACGTTAAGTGCAAAATTGTGTTCTCGTCAGTGTAGATGAGCTGACGTGTACGTATTGGAGGAGGCTCCTGAATGGGCCGAAGATGCATTATTGCTGTGCTCGGGGCGCTCGTTGCGGTGGCGCTTGCGGTCGCGCTGTGTGATGCAATCGGCGCGGGCAGGCCACCAGCAAGTGCGGACGATGACGCGGGCGCCGCGGGTGCGCAACTGTTTGAAATGCAGTGGAAGACGAATCAACCGGCGGCGCGGCGCGGGCGTGAGGAGCTTCCCGAAACGCCCCGGCCGGTGAAGTCAGGGCCCGGGCTCGAGAAAAACGGCGATGCAGACTGAAGGAAGGTTAAGATGAAGTGCAGCAGGGCAATTGGGAACATTGAGGCATACCTGGGCGGGACGCTCTCGTTCAAGGAGAAAAAGAGATTCGACAGGCACATCAAGCGCTGCCAGAAGTGCAGGGCGGAACTCGAGCGCTGCGTCAGTGAAAACGAGCTGTACCGCAAGGCTCTTGCGCCGAAGCAGATGCAAGGCACGCTGCGCAATATCGTGCTTGCGCGGGTGCGGTTCGAGTACACATCCGCCCAGGAGGAGCGCAGGAGCCGCAAGAGAACTGCTCTGTGGCTTGCGCCCATCGCTGCCGCCGCGCAGTTCATGCTTGCCTTCTGGCTCTCCAGTGCGGTCATGTCCAGGAGTGCGCCCCAGCCGCGCAGGGCTGCACATGTTGAGATTGGCAGTGCCGGGCGGATTTTCGCCGTCAGGTGGGTACGCGGTTTCAGGCGCTCCCGGTACTACCCGGCGAAGAGGGCCGCCGGTACGGCGGCGCCTGAGCTGCCAGAGAGTGATATGCAGGTGGATTAGCATGATGGACAACAGAGGCGTTACATTTGTCGAGCTGACCATTTCTATCGTGGTGTTTGCGGCGCTTATTCTGACTCTGGGCCATACTGTCCTCGTGGGCCAGCGCGCGGCAAACGAGGCCAGACGCCAGGCCAACATACTCCTTGCCTGCCAGCAGGTCCTCGAGCTGGTGGGGCAGAAGACTGTCGCCCAGATGGTTGCCGAAGACGGGACCACCTTCAGCATCAAGGCGGCAGGGCCCCGGGGCGTTCTCGAGCCCGGCGGGCTGATTCGCGTTGACAAGGACCTAAACGGCGACGGGATTATCCAGACCGGCTCCCTGTACAGGGAGGGCCGCGACGAGTGCGACCTGGTCAGGGTGCGCATCCTGTTCGACGAGAAGACGATAGTGGAAAAGGTGATGGCTCAGCGCCGGAACTGAGCCGGTCGGAGAGTTCTACGGGGGCCAAGAGATGGGCGCCGCAGAAAAACACATTGCGCAGCGGGGAAGCATACTCGTGTTTACCCTTGTTTTCGCAATTATCGTGGCGGCGGCGGCGGCGGCACTGGTCGCCGAGTCGCGCGCGGGACTCATGCTGCGCGAGATGGAGAACGAGAGATTCCGCACCTTCATGGACTGTCTCAACGGTCTTGAGATTGCCAGGAGCGCGGTGGAGACGTCGAGCTACGACGCCTGGGGCCACAACCTTGCGCTCTGGAGCATCGACTCCACCCCTGACGGCCTGCCGGGCGCCATAGCGCTTGTCGAGAATGACCGGGCACGTGTCACAGTCAGCTATCTGGGGGACTCGTGGTATGAGCTGCACTCGACGGCAACGAGTGAAGGCGGCATGAAGCGGGAAGCCAAACGGCGCGTGCGCGAGAAGGACTCACTCTCGCGCTACGCCCTCTTCGTCGAGGACGGGGATGTCCGCATCGGCGAGACCACAAGCTACTACGGCCCGGTTCACGTGAACGGCAGGGCCATCTTCAACGATTCAACTCACGGCGTGGGAACGCAGGTTTACGGTTTCATGAGTTCCACGCTTCCTTTCCACTTTTTCGGCAGCGCCCAAAAGGAAACTTCCTTTCACCAGGGCTTCACGGACAATCTCGGCCCCGGCGGCTCGATTGAGCTGCCGGACGCAGCGGCACTTTCGGCGTACAAGGCGGAAACAGGCGCCTACAGGGCCAGGGGAACTGTCCTCTGGAAGGCTGGCGCGCAGGACGACGAGGCGCAGCTTCGCCGGGGCACGGCGGGTTTCTCCGTCACAGGCAACGTCAACACGTACATAGAACTGAGCTACAACAGGATTACCCGTACGCAGTACGTCAGGTTCACAATAAGGACGAAGTCCGGCTCGACCCTGTTTGCCAGCTCGCTCGATCGCGACTACGTAATGCCGAACCCCGCGATAATCCACGTCGAGAAGGGCATAGCGGGGCTAAGGGGCGAGCTTCACGGTGCCGCCACCATCGTCAGCGAGATGCAGGATGTCTGCCTGACCGGCGACATCTACTATGTTGATGACGAGGGCGAGCGCCCGATGGTCTTCAATCCCAGCGAGCCGGGGAACGGCAACTACACGTCGAACCCGAATTACGACGGGAGCGCTGTTCTCGGCGTTATTGCCAGGAGGAACGTACTCTACACCGGTGCCGACGACGACAGGAACCTCGAGGTAAACGCGGTCCTGATGGCCATGACCGGGCAGGTGAGATGGGGCGGGACAGCAGGCAAGGACCACCTGCGCGTCTTTGGCGCGCGGATATCGTACGGGCGGACCTATCGCTATTCCCGGCGTGGCAGCGGTTACGACAAGAGCGGTGTCTATGTCTACGACGATAACCTGCGCATAGCACCGCCGCCCAAGTTCCTGGCAGTCCACAAGCCCCTGTTTCTTGGTTTCCAGGTTGTTGAGTAAGGGTTGAAAGTTGAAAGTTAAAGCTCCAAGGAAGGCGCAACTCGGGACTCGCAGCAGCGCGGTAGAACAGTGGAGCAGTAGACTGCCGGAGAACAGGTCCCGCAGGGACTCTTTTAGAAGTGGCTGCGCCACTCCTGTTCTCCTGTTCTCCTGTTCTCCTGTTCTGCGGCCGAAGGCCGCAGGCATGACGCTTGTCGAGATTATGATAACCCTCACCATCATTACACTCATGATGGGGCTTGTCAGCGGAGCGCTTGCCAACTACCTGCGCGTCACGGCTGCGGCGCGCAGCACAATTCAGATTGTCGGCAGCCACGAGAAAATACTGCGCGTGCTGCGAGATGACCTGCGCCAGTCTTCGACCAACCGTTCGTCGCACAAGAGGTGGTGGGTCGAGGATGACGGGAAGAGGTTGCGCCTGCAGAAGCTCACCGGGTTCTGTCTCGGTCCTGACGGGAACGCCGTGCTGGCCTGGTCTTCGGACGACATCGTCTACGCCCTTGACAAGGAGGGCTTTGTCACGCGGGCGCAGTTCGGCGCCACCAGGAGGATTGCGCCTGGTGTGTCGGAGCTTGTCTTCACCGAGATAGACAACGGGCGCGTGCGTGTCAAGCTGACCAACGTGTGCGGCAATGACGAGGCAGGCACGCTCACCACGCTGAGCACGGAAATCGAGGTCACACCCCAGAACTGACGCTGCGACGGCTACTTGCCGGAATCCTTCTTCTTGAGCAGTTGCTCCATGAGCAGTCGCACGGCAGTCTTGAGCTGGACATCCTCACCCCGGGCGACATCTTCGGGAGAGTTGTCCACCCGGACATCAGGCTTCCTGCCGCAGAAGTCGAGGTTCTCGCCATCGATTGTCCACGCACCCACCGCGGGCAGCCGCATGGACGAGCCGTCCGCAAGCTTGATTGACGAGGTGCCGATACACCCGCCGGCGGTCGGCAGGCCCACCAGTGTCCCGAGTTTCAGCCGGGAGTAGCCCTCGGCAAACACCTCCGCGTTGGAGAACGAGCGCTCGTTGATAAGCGCGATTGTGGGCTTCTCGAAGGCGCTCGAGCGGTACAGGTTCTCGCTTATGGTGGCCTCGACGTCGCGGAAGCCGCGCATGAGCCAGGGCCTGCGGTAGAGCACCTCCAGCATGTGCACGGCGGTGGAGCCGCCGCCGTTGTATCGCACATCTATGACGAGGCCGAGCTTGTCCGCGGCCTCGGACCTGAGCTCCCGGGTAAACCTGTCCAGGGTGCCTGAGCTCATTGCAGGCACGTGCACGTAGCCGAGCTGCTTGCCGGACAGCTCGTGCACAAGTTCCCGCCTGGAGTCGGCCCACTCGCGGTAGCGGGCGCGTGAAATGTCCCGGTAGGTGACGGGCTTTATCTGAACCGTGCGCTTCTCCTGCGATTCCGGGCTCTTCGCCACGGAGAGCGCCACCTTCTTGCCCACAGTCTCTTCGAGTGCGAAGTAGACATTGACCCCCGGCCCGAGCCTGGTGTCATTGACTGCGAGTATGTATTCGCCGACATCGAGCCTTGAATGAGGGTTGTCAGCCGGCGTGCCCTTGAGCACATGAGTAACCTTGAAACGCCCCGATTCGAGCTCCTTCTGGTCGAAGTCCACCCCCAGCCAGCCGGTGGATACTGAGACGGGGTAGCTCTGACGCACCTTGGGATAGTACCCGAGGTGGGACGCGTTGAGCTCTCCGAGCATGAACTCCATCAGGTCGTCGAACTGCTGGTGCGTCGAAACCCGGGGCAGCACCTTCTCGTACCTGACGCGGGCCTCGTCCCAACTGGCGCCGTGGAGCTTCGGGTCGTAGAACATCGCCTCTATGAGCCAGTGGGCCTGGTCAAAGACGTGCTTCCAGAGCTTGCGCTGGTCGTACCTCAGCTCCGCCGCGAAGGGTATCTGCTTGCTCTTGGCGCTTGCAAGATTCAGGCTGTAGATGCGCCCGTTGGACTCGAAGTAGACGGACTTGCCCTTGGGGCCGAGCTGGAGGTTGTGCTTGGATGTCTTGGAGGAGGTAACCTGGCGAAGCTGGCCCGGCTTGTCCTTCTCGGCAGGCAGCGTCCATATCTGCCTTCCCTTGTAGAGGTCCGAAGTGAAAACCCACGTCTTGCAGTCCGGCGTCAGCAGGGCCGAGCTTTCCGAAGAGCTTGTCGATGTGACTCTCTCTACGCGCTTCTCTATGTCCGCGAAGTCAATCTCGACAACCAGCTCCTTGGCGGGCTTCTGGGCCTTCTTGTCAGTATCAGCAGGGGGTTTTTCGCCTTGGGCCGGCTTCTCCTTGTCGTCGCCGGATGGCTCCCTGGGCTTGTCAGGCTCCTGCGGCTCCTTCTTGGGCGGCTCCGGCTCCTTGGGCTCTTCCTTCTTCTTGAAGAGCTTGTCGAGCTTGTCCTCCTTGAATTCCAGCTCCTCGTGCTGCAGCGGCAGCTTATAGACGCTGTAGTTGTCGTTCTCGACCGCGAGGAAATAGAGCAGCTTGCCGTCGCTTGACCAGCGGGGCAGGGCGCAGCTTGGGAAATCAGTAACTCTGACTTTCTCCCCTCCGGCGGCGGGTACAATGTAGAGGAACGAGCGGAACTTCTCATCTGAATCGCGGTAGGCGAGCCACCGGGAGTCGGGCGAGAAGTTGAACCTCTCACCGCCGCGCTTCGTCAGCCGCCTGAACCCGCCTTCCACAAGCTTCCTGCGCTCCTTGCCTTCGGGGTCTGTTATCCAGAGCTCCTTGTCATCAACGCAGTACACGATTGACTTCCCGTCCGGCGCCCAGCGCGCCCCGCCTTCCTCCTTCTCCGTCGCCGCCAGGGCGTACTCGCGGCCTTCCGGGATTACGTTTACTATTACATCGAGGTTGTCCGCGCTGCGGCGGGTGTAGGAGAGCCGCTCGGAGTCCGGCGCCCACTCGAGCGACCAGTGCTCGCCCTCGGTCTCGGTGAGCCGTCGCGCCTGCCCGCCATCCTCGGCCGGTATCAGCCAGACCTCGCCCCGCAGCACAAACGCTATCTTCTTGCCGTCCGGGCTCAGCTCATACTCCTGCAGCCCGGAGGTGATTTTCTCAATGCCTATCTCGTTGTACTTCGTGTCCGGGCTTGCCTTGATTTCTATGCGCACAGGCTTCCCGCCCGGCTTGTATGAGTACAGATGGAAGTCGTGCTCGAAGACCATCAGGCTGCCGTCGGCGTTCATTGTCGGGAAGTACACGCCGGTCGTGGTGTAATCGGTAAGCTGCTCGGCCTTTCCGGTGTCGAGCGACCTGCGCCACAGGTTGGGGCAGCCCGACTCGTGCGAGACGTAGTACATGGCCTTCCCGTCGGCTGACCACAGGGGCCAGTACTCGTGCACGTCCGTTGAGGTGATTTGCTTGAAATCCGCAAGAGGGTTCCCCAGCCGGGCGGTCCAGATGTCGGCGTTGTTGCTGCCGCGGTAGAGCTTCCTGCGATACCCGCCGCTTGAGCCCCTGCGGCAGAAGGCGACCCTCTTCCCGTCCGGCGAAATGGAGAAGTAGTATTCGCTGTCCCGGCAACTGTTTGTCAGGCGTACCGGCGTGCCACCTTCGAGACTCACGCGGTAGAGGTCGTAGCTGCGGTAGCGGCTGGAGCGGAAGTAGATGTGCTTCGAGTCCGGGGACCAGCACTCGGGATAGTCGGAGTACTCGTGGAATGTCAGCCTGCGCGCCCTGCCGCCGCCCGCGGGGATTACGTAGATGTCGAAGTTGCCCCAGCGGGCCGAGGCGAACGCAATCCACTTGCCGTCGGGCGAGAACTTCGGGTACGCCTCGTAGGCCACGTGGTCGGTGAGCCTGCTCGCCGCGCCCCCGGTTGTGGCCACCTTCCAGATGTCTCCCTGGTAGGCGAACGCTATCTCTTTTCCATCCGGCGACAGCGACGGGTAGCGCGCAATCGGCGCCTGCTCATCACCGTATGCCTCGCCGGCCAGATAGGTTAGCGCAATGCAGCAGATTATCAGGCCAAGTGCTCTCATGTATGCCTCCAGTGCAGTCTGTTTTCCCGACATCTCTTATACCAGAAACCACAAGCTCTGTTAAGCGCATTCATGCAGAAGCCCCGGGTCTACGACCCGGGGTTGATTCGAACCCCGCCGCACAGCGGCGGGGCTTCAGAATGCACCTGCAAAAATGCCCTGCGTGCCGTACGGCGGATATTTTTCTCATTGTCCCGAACTGCGGGCGCTGCTGTTGGTCTAAAACACTGAAAAGGGAAACCAACCCGAAGAGAGGAGGAAAGAATGAGGTACGCAGCGCTGACACTGATTGGGGTTCTGCTGTTTTCGAGCATTGCTCTTGGACAGGAGCCGCAGAAGAAAGCGACACCGGTTGTGGAAGTTGTATTCGTGCTTGACACGACCGGGAGCATGAGCGGGCTGATTGAGGGCGCGAAGCAGAAAATCTGGTCCATTGTCAACCATATCGCCGAGGGCAAGCCGACACCGGATGTGAAGGTCGGGCTTGTCGGCTACCGGGACAAGGGCGACGCCTACATAACCAAGGTCGTTGACCTCTCGGACGACCTCGACGAGATATTCAAGAAGCTCATGGCTTTCAGGGCACAGGGCGGCGGCGATACGCCCGAGAGCGTCAACCAGGCGCTCAACGAAGCTGTGACGAAAATCGCCTGGTCAACGGATAACAAGACGCTGCGCGTCATTTTCCTCGTCGGCGACTGCCCGCCCCACATGGACTATCAGGACGACGTCAAGTACAAGGACTCCTGCAAGGCGGCCGTCAAGAAAGACATTATCATAAACACCGTCCAGTGCGGGAACCACAGGCCCACCACCCCCATCTGGCAGGAAATAGCCAGGCTGGGAGAGGGCATCTTCGTCCAGATAGCACAGAGCGGCGGCGTTGTTGCGGTCGAAACGCCATACGACAAGGAGCTGGCCAGGCTCGGGCGCGAACTGGGCAAGACGGTTGTCCACTTCGGCAAGGCGGAGCAGAGGGGAAGAGCCGCCAGGAAGATGGCCGAGGCGGAAAAGCTCGCGGGCGAAGCGTCCAAGCCCGCGGCGGCCGACCGGGCCGCGTACAAGGCCAAGAAGGGCCCGGCCGCCCCCGGTACAAAGGACCTTGTCGAGGAAGCCAAGAAGGAGGGCATGGACCTCGGCAAAGTCAAGGAGGAAGAGCTTCCCGAAGAGATGAAGAAGATGTCCAAGGAGGAGCGCGAGAAGTACGTCGAGGACAAGCGCAAGAAACGCGAGGAGATTCAGAAGAAAATCGCCGAAATCAGCAAGAAACGCCAGGCATACATTGACAAGGAGCTCAAGAAACGCTCCGGCGCCAAAGACGGCTTTGACAAGAAAGTAATCGATGCCGTAAAGAAGCACGCCGCCAAGAAGGGCATCACCTACGAGGAAGAGAAGGAAGAGAAACCGGAGAAGAAAGAAGCACCGGAGAAAAAAGAAGAAGCACCCGGCAAAGAGAAGTAGGGCCTGCTTCAATTGATTGGCGGCTTGGGTATCAGTATCATACCGCATTCAGTCATTGCGAGGAGGAGGCGAAGCCTCCGACGTGGCAATCTCATCTGGATGAGATTGCTTCGTCGCTTGCGCTCCTCGCA
>DAOVDS010000439.1 GCA_030669415.1 bacterium | reverse complement strand
TGTTGATGGGCTTGTGGTCGGTATGTGCATCAAGGATTACAAGCATCCGAAGAATGTTTCAGTAACGCCTGGAACGGGGCAAGTGGATTTTCCTGCGGTTCTTGCACGCCTTAAGAAAGGCGGTTTTACACACGGCCCCCTTGTCATAGAATGCCTTGACCGGGGAGACGCCGAGCAAACTTTAGCCCAGGCCCGAAAGACCCGAGTATTCTTAGAAGGACTTACCGGCCCAAAGACATCGTCATCACGTAAGACCTCTGCTAACGTTCCTAAACTGACCGCAGGTTTGGCGGTTGTCGATATTACCCCGCCGGTTGGTTATCGAATGAGTGGATATTTTCGTGAGCGGTTAAGCACCGGCACGTCGAATCCGCTTTGCGCCAAGGCTTTAGTTCTTCGTCAGGGTGACAAAAGTGCAGCTTTGGTCTTCTGTGACATCATCGGTATATCGCTCGATGTTTCTTCGCGTGTTCGTCGGCAGGTCGCCAAACAGTCTGGCATACCGGCCGCGAATATACTCCTTGCCGCTACGCATAGCCACACTGGACCGCTTTACTTTGGTGCTCTGAGAAAATACTTCCATGACCTGGCAGTGGCTAAGCACGGCAGCGACCCATACGAGAAGGTGGATTACTCGTCTGAACTGGTTGCGAAAATCGTCAAAGCAATAACGCAGGCCGGCGCGGCAGCAAAGCCCGTCCGGCTCAAGGCCGGAGTAGCTGAGCAGCAGGGGCTGTCGTTCTATCGGCGGTTCCACATGACAAACGGAACCGTCCGGTTTAACCCTGGTATCCTGAATCCCGACATTGTCCGGCCTGCCGGCCCAATCGACCCCGAGTTCGGGATTGTGTTTTTCCACGAGGCCGACAGCGACAGTGCCGCCGCAGCGCTTGTGAATTTCACGCTTCACCTCGACACCGTCGGTGGGACCAAATACGCAGCCGACTATCCTTATTATCTGGAGCAAGCGCTCCGCGAGATATATGGCGACAAATTTGTCCTGCTGTTCGGCACAGGCACATGCGGCGACATCAACCACATCGATGTTACGAAAAAGGAGCGATTGAAGACGGGCTTCATCGGGAAAACGTTAGCTGAAACAGTAAATGCGAGAGTTGAGTCTCTGGAGACTGTCGCCGAACCGGCACTTGTGGTGCGAAGCGAAATCGTTCAAGTACCACTTCAACGTTATGGACGAGAGAAAGTTGCCTGGGCCCGTGAGAACATCAAAAAGGTCAGTACGGGGGAACTGTCGTTCCTCAAACAGGTCGAGGCATATAAGATATTGGCGCTCCAGATGCGGCGCGGCGGGACGATTGGGCTTGAGGTCCAGGTCTTTCGGCTGAGCCGCGGGGTGGCCGTGGTCGGACTGCCGGGTGAGGTCTTCGTTGACCTGGGCCTTGCTATCAAGCGAGCCAGCCCATTTGAGACCACGCTGGTAATCGAACTGTGCCAGGACGCTCCCGGTTATATCCCAACAAAGAAGGCGTTCGCCGAAGGCAGTTACGAGACGGTGAACTCGCGGATTGCCCCCGGAGGCGGCGAAATGATGGTCAAAGCGGCGGTACGGCTCCTGAAGGAACTTGGAACACCATAGGCGCATAGTGGTCTGTAAGAGGATAAATACGTGGTGGTTACTGGCAGTTGCTCCGAGCCATCCCCAAGCTCGTCCCGATTTTTCGGGACTCGCTTGAGGCTGCCACCCATCAAATTAGATGTTACAGAATAACAGTGATACTTCAGTTCCGGCGTGCTGGAATTACAATTGTATATCCGCTCCTGATGGTTACAATGGAGCGGGG
>DAOVDS010000060.1 GCA_030669415.1 bacterium | reverse complement strand
CGAAGACTTCAAGAATGCGGATGCGTTCGCGTTCGGCACGCCGGACTATTTCAGCTACATGGCAGGCATGCTGAAAGACATGTTCGAGCGCGTGTTCTCCGAGGCCAAGGCCGGCACCGAGGGCAAGCCATGCGTGTGCTTCCTCACGCACGGCGGCGGCGGTAAAGCGGTAGACTCGCTCGAGAGAATGTGCACCAGCTTCAAGTTTGACCGCATCGCCGATATCCTGTCAATCCAGGCGCCAGTTACAGATGAGCACCTCGCACAGGCCCGCGAGCTCGGAAAAACCCTGGCCGCAAAAGTGCTTTGAGTAGATATTGGGGGGAAACAGATGAGAAAGGCACCAATGCTTCTATTTCTTTCCATACTCCTTCTTGCCGGCTGTGGGGGAGGAGCCAAAAGGCACTTCCGCAAGTGGCGAGATGAAATACGGCAAATGCACGTGGATGATCCTGAGCCTGATTGGGATGGCGACGGTATTCCCGATGCTCCGCAGCATGTTATTGAGGCTCTGAAAGACCAGGATTGGTGTGTCCGCAGTCGTGCTGCACTCCGTCTGGGTGAAATAGGAGATAGGAAAACTGTATCGCCACTGATAGAGGCGCTCAAGGATGAGAATGCATATGTTCGCCGGAATGCCGCGTGGGCGTTAGGCAAGATCGGTGACGACAGGGCCGTTGCGCCTCTTGTCAAACTTCTGAAGGACGCTTATGAGGGCGTCCGCAGCTATGCGGGGTGGTCATTGCAGCGTATAACGAAGCAGGATTTCGGCGAAGACAGCGACAAGTGGCGGAAGTGGTACGAGAAGAACAAGGACAAATAGAAACCCGCGGGTAATTCCAAAGCCCTCCGCCGTATGGCGGATTCATCGGCGGGGTAACTCCGCGCTGCAAGCGGCGCGGCCAAACATCCGCGGACTGAAGTCCGCGGCTTTAGGAAGAAAAACCTGTTAGAACTTCCATTTCTTGTATATCTTGTCGAAGTCCTTTTTGGCTTTCTTGTACTGCTCGGACTCGCACGCCATGCGAAGCTGGTAGATGCTCTTGTCGCGCACCATGAAGTACCAGACGTAGGTGTCCTTCGCCTGGCCCTTGGGCGTCCCCTCGAACACAAGGCATGCGCCTGTAGCCTTATTCTTCTTCTTACCCTTGCAGCTTATGCGCTTGTAATCAGACAGGCTTTTCTTGAGATTGAACTCCATCTCCTGCATGACCTTGTCGAGCGTGCCGCGCAGCACGCCCTTGCTGACTATTACCGCCGCCTCGGACTTGAGCTCACCGTTGTGCATGATGCACTTGCAGAGCTTGAAGAAGCTGGCAATCTGCTGCGCCTGCTGCTGCGTCCTGGCCTTCTTGGCCTGGTCGCCGTGGTAGCGGGCCATGTCAATGAAGTGCCAGTTCTTGCTGGGCTTGTACACCTTGAAGGCGGGCTGGTCCTTGTAGGTGAAAGACTTGGCCTTCTCTTCGCCCTCGGCGTAGTAGTTCTTGAGCCTCTCTCTCGGGCTTTCCTGCTTTTTCTGCCCCTGAGGCTGGCTCTGCGCCAGCGCGCAGTAATAGCAGAGTACCACCGCCACAATGATTAGAGCACCTTGTATAACTCTACGGCTTCGCATGTCCTTTTCCCCCAAAAAATGCGAATGACAGCCGAAATCTGTCAAATGAGTGGGATGTGCCGGCACATCCAATATCTCGACATCGTAATGTGCCGGCACATCCAATGCCACAAAAAAATCCCGAAAAATCGAAAAAAGTTTTCCTGCTGTCCCGCGAGAGGAAAAAACCCCAAACAGCCGGAAACATAACTGCCCCGAGACCGTTTATAGAGTTAGAGAAAGTCACAATTCAAGGAGGTTGCGATGAGAGCGTTGATAGTGTTTCTGGTGGGTGGTGCTCTGGCGGGTGCTGCGTTCGGGTCCTATGCCATCTTTGTTCAGCCGCTGCCGAAAGTTGCGTCAGCCGAGGGTGAGGGCCAGTGCTTTGTGACTGCCGAGCAGTTGCAGAGCGTCCAGGCCCAGATTGAGCAGACGTGTGAGGCACGCATAGAAGAGCTGGAAGGAGTAATCGGCCAGCAGGCGAAGAGGATTGCCAAGCTCAACAACGAGGTTGCGGCACTGAGGAACGGCGCGCCGGTCGCCGCCCGGCCGGCGGGAGAGGCAGCGCCGCTGACCGGCCCGCTGGCAGGAGCGGACAGGGAAGCGCTCAAGGAACAGCTCGGGCAGCTCATGGACGAGCACAAGCGCGATGAGCGACAGAAGCAGTCCGACCGGATGCAGAAAGAGGCGCAGGACCGCAAGGCGCGCCAGATTGAGAAGACTGCCGAGAAGTACAAGTGGGACGACCAGAAGAAGCAGCAGGTGATGGATATCCTCGCGCAAGAGAAGACGAGCATGGAGCAGCTCTATGAGGATGCGAGGAACCGGGAGCTTTCACAGGAGCAGCGCAAGGAGCTGGGTGACAAGATGCGCGAGTTGCGAAACGAAACACAGGAAGCGCTCAAGGCCCTGCTGTCGGAAGAGGAGTACGGGAGCGTGCAGAAGGCGCTCAATCCCCGCCGTGAACGCGGCCGGAGCGACAGAGGCGACAGGTTCAGGCCGGGCAGGCGCGGGGGCGGCAGGTAGAACTCAAGCAGAACTGTCTCCAACAAACCGCAGGAGGGTCTTGCCAATCTGAACAACGTCGCCGTTGTGCAGAACCTGCTCGCGAGTGATTCTTGTGCCGTTGACCCGCGTGCCGTTGGCGGAGCCCATGTCCACAACGGTAACAGCCACGTCGGAGCACTTTATCATGCAGTGCTTGCGCGAGGAGGCGGCATCGGTTATCCGAATCGTGCTTGCAGGCGAGCGTCCGACAGTGATAGGCTCCTTGCCGATGGCAACGGTGTGCTCGCCTTCTTCGGTTATGACGACCAGGCTGGGCACTCTGCACCTCCATTTTGCGTAGGTTATGCTACCAGGATACGCCGCGCCAGGCAAGCGAAAAAAGACATAGCGGCCCATTTCGCACACCGGAGGCACCCGGGGCAAGCCCGCGAAAGCGCCGGGGGCTGACGATTTCTGTTGACAGATAGTGCGGGAGACCTGTATCATTCGCGTTTCACAGGAGACAGACTCTGTTGAAATAGAGGCCTGCAGGACATCTAAATGGTGAAAGTGACTTTTCCGGACGGAAGTGCGAAAGAATACGAGCCGGGCATTACCGCGGCGCAGGTGGCGGCGGATGTGAGCCCCCGTCTTGCGAAAGCTGCGGTTGCGGCCAGAATCGATGGCGTCCTGCACGACCTGACCACAATGCTTGCGGCGGACTGCGCGCTTGAGATTGTCACCGAAGACTCACCTGAAGGGCTCGAGGTGCTTCGCCACTCGGCCAGTCACGTCATGGCCGATGCAGTGACACGCCTGCGCAAGAACGTGAAGCTTGCAATCGGGCCCGCGATAAGCGACGGTTTCTACTACGACTTCGACCTTGAAGAGCCCCTGACACCGGATGACCTCTCACAGATTGAAAAGCAGATGGCCTCGATAGCAGCCGCGGACCTGCCTTTCGAGCGCATCGAGCTTTCAAGGGAAGAGGCGATAAGGCGAATGCGGGAAGCTGGCGAGGAGTTCAAGGTGGAGCTTCTCGAAGAGATTCCTGACGACAGGGTCACGCTCTACAAACACGGTGACTTCGTTGACCTCTGCCGCGGGCCGCACGTGCCAAGCACCAGGCACATAGGATACTATAAGATGCTCTCGCTGGCAGGTGCATACTGGCGCGGGGATGAAAAGAACAAGATGCTCCAGCGGGTGTACGGCAGCGCATTCCCCAGGAAGAAGCAGCTTGAGGAGCATCTCGAGAAGCTGGAGGAGGCGAAGCGGCGCGACCACCGCAAGCTGGGGCGGGAACTGGACCTCTTCAGCGTGCACCAGGAGGTAGGAAGCGGTCTGATTCACTGGCACCCGAAAGGAGCGATGATACGCCACATAATTGAGGACTTCTGGATAAGGGAGCACCTCAAGCGCGGATACCATCTCGTCTACACCCCGCATATCGCAAGCGAGAGAACATACCAGATAAGCGGGCATCTCGAGAACTACATCGAGAGCATGTACGGGCCTATGATGATTGACGAAGAGCCCTACCGCCTCAAGCCGATGAACTGCACCGGGCACATATTCATATACAAGACGAAGAAGCGAAGCTACCGGGAGCTCCCCATACGCTATGCGGAACTCGGCACTGTGTACCGCTACGAACGAAGCGGGGTGCTTCGCGGCATGCTTAGAGTGCGTGGATTCACGCAGGATGACGCGCACATATTCTGCACCCCAGAACAGCTTGTTGATGAGGTCTACGGCGTTATCGAGCTTTCCGACTTCATGATGCGGTCGTTCGGCTACCGGTACAAGACGTACATCGCCACCAGGCCCGAGAAGGCGATGGGGAGCGAGGAAGTCTGGGAAGTGGCGATCTCCAGGCTGCGCGAGGCAGCGGAGCGCTTCGATCTCGAGTATGAAATGGACCACGGCGGCGGGGTGTTCTACGGCCCGAAAATTGATATCAAGCTTGTGGACGCGCTCGACAATGAATGGCAGGGACCCACAATTCAGGTTGACTTTAACATGCCGGAGCGCTTTGATGTCAACTACACGGGCACAGACGGAACTGAGCACCGCGTTGTAATGGTGCACCGGACGGTGCTGGGCTCCATGGAGCGCTTCGTCGGTGGACTGATCGAGCATTACGGCGGCAGGTTCCCGCTCTGGCTGGCGCCGGTGCAGGCCAGGGTCATGGCCATAACAGACAAGCAGAACGAATACGCGCACAAGGTCCTCGGACAGCTCCTGGCCGAAGAAGTGAGGGCCGAGGGAGACCTGCGGCGCGAGAAGCTCTCGGCTAAGATACGCGATGCCGAGCTGGAGAAGATTCCGTACATGCTTATCGTGGGCGAGCGCGAGCAGGAAAACGGGAGTGTTTCGGTCAGAACGAAGTCTGACGGTGATATTGGTTCCATGGAAGTGGCGGACCTGATCGTCAGAATCAGGGAAGAAGTTGACCAGAAGAAATAGGAGAAGGAGGAAGAAGGATTAAGAAACCTCGTATCAATGACCTGATCAAGGCGCCTCAGGTGAGGCTTATCAGCCAGGAAGGCATCCAACTGGGCATGGTTTCGAGCGAGGAAGCTCTTGCCCGCGCGGTGGAACAGAGCCTGGACCTCGTTGAAGTCGCGCCCCTGGCAGATCCGCCTGTCTGCAAGATAATGGATTTCGGGAAGTACAAGTACGAACAGAAGAAGAAGCTCCACGCTGCCAAGAAGCAGCACCATCCGCACACGAAAGAAATAAGGCTCAGGCTCAAGACGGAGGAGCACGACATCCAGATAAAGGTCAAGCACGCCAGGGAGTTCCTCGAGAAAGGCGACAGGGTGCTCATAAGCCTGCGTCTCAGAGGGCGCGAGATGGCGCACGCCGACCTCGCGAAGAAGGTGATGGACCACTTCGTGAGCGAGCTCGAGGAGATTGCCAAGGTGGACAGGTCCGCGTCAATTGACCGGAACAGGATTTCCATGACGTTGATGCCCAAGGACCAGGGCAAGTAGGGCCGCAGGCCCGCAAAGGTATAACGGGGCAAGATACCGGAAAGAGGTTTTTCATGCCGAAAGACAAGACAAGAAAGGCACTGGCGAAGCGCTTCAGGATTACGCGCAAGGGCAAGGTCATGCACGGCAAGGCAGGCAAGAGCCACCTCCAGAGCGGCAAGTCTGCCGACAGGAGGAGGGGCCTTAGAAAGAAAACCGCCCTTGCAAAGGGCGAGGCAAGCAAAGTCAAGAAAGCAATGCAGTAAGAGATTAGGAAGAGAGCACCAGAATGGCACGCACGACAAGTCCGGTTGCAAGCAGGAAGAGGCGCAAGAAGGTTCTCAAGCTGGCGAAGGGGTACTGGGGCAGGCGTTCCAAGGTCTACTGCACAGCCACGGAGGCGGTGGACCGGGCGCAGAGATACGCCTACAGGGACCGCAAGACTCGCAAGCGCGAGTTCCGCAGGCTCTGGATACTCCGCATAAACGCGGCGGCACGTAACCATGATATCTCCTACAGCAGGTTCATGAACGGTCTGCGCAAGGCCAGTGTCGAGATAGACCGCAAGCAGCTTGCCGAGATGGCTGTAAGCGACGAGACCGCCTTCGCCAAGCTGGCCGAAATCGCCAAGGCGCACGTTTGACGAACCCGCGGGGTTCAGCCCGCGGATGCAAGCCCCGCCTTTCAAGGCGGGGGTCGAAATTCTCAGTCTCACCACAGAGGCACGGAGAACACGGAGAATACAAGAATGCCAAATGTCAAAATCCAAATGTCAAATCAATGTCAAAGCCCAAAGTCCAAACTTGCGGCGTTTATCCGCGCCGCCTACGGCGCGGATGGTACCGGAAGCACCACGCCGGGAGGCGTGGTGGAATAACGTAATTCTCACCACGGAGGACACTGACAAATGAAATGCAGTATCAGGGGTTGTCCGGGGGAATATGAGAAGCGTGATATTGTTCACACTGTGCGCCATCGGGGGCAGGTGATTGTTGTTGACCATGTTCCTGCCGAGGTCTGTTCCGTGTGCAGCGATGTGCTCCTGAAACCCGAGACTGTTCGCAGGATAGAGGAACTGCTCAGGACAGCGCCACAACCAGCGGGAACTGCACCTGTCTATGAGTATGCGTAAAGGTCCGGGATTTGGGCGAGGAACAGGCGGCATTTGCCGGTATTGCAGACAGGCGGGATATGAAGAGAATTACATTATCAGAGCACGCTCTTGAGCGGATTGAAGAGCGCGGAACGACAAAAGAGGAAGTGGAAAAAAGCATTCGTGAAGGCGAGGCTGCACCGGCAAAACTGGGGCGACTTGCGTTTCGGAAGAACTTCTCCTTTGAATCGGAGTGGAAGGGAAAGTACTATGCGATGAAGCAGGTTATGCCTGTTGTCGTTGAGATAGACGAGGAGTTGGTGGTTGTGACGGTGTATGTCTTCTACTTCGGAGGATAAAGTGAAAATCAAGTATGACCCAAAGGTGGATGCAGCCTACATCTCGTTCAGGGAACGTCCAAAACAGGTAACAACCATCCGAGTCACGCAGGACATTGCCATTGACTTTGGACCTGGAGAAGAAATAGTGGGGATCGAGGTCCTGGATGCATCCAAGCATCTGGGCATAGACCCCAAGCACCCACAGATTGAAGTCGAGAAGCTGGTTTCTGCTTGATCTGCTGGAAGGCTCATGCTGAGCAGGAAATAGCGCAATGGCGATAAAGGTTCAATGCCCTGAGTGTAAGACGAATTTCTCTGCACAAGACAGCTACCACTACGTGGATATTTGAATAGAGAAGTACGATGATCCCTGAGATTAACGACCCAACTCCAAGTACAGAAATAGCGAAACAAGGTATTCGCGAGGTATTACAGGCAAACGACATCCCGACCCTCGAAAAGGTCAGGATAAAGTACGTCGGCAGGAAAGGTCAGATAACTACTATCCTGCGCTCAATAGGGAAGCTCCCGGCAGAAGATAGGGCTGAAGCTGGATATTTTGTGAACAAGAACAAGCAAGAATTCCTGGTAAATTACGAGACACGAAAGGAACAACTTGCGGAAGGTGCGCAAGAGGTTAAGGAGTTTTTCGACTACACGCTTCCGGGTGAGCGCCCGCCGCTTGGCAGACGCCACCCCGTTACCAGGACGATGGAAGAAGTTGCAGAATGCATGATGCAGCTTGGCTTCGACTGGGCCGAGGGGCCGGAGATAGAGGACGAGTTCCACAACTTCATCGCGCTGAATATCCCGGAGAACCACGCGGCGCGCGACCCGTCGGACAACTTCTACATTGAAGATGACGTGCTGCTTCGCAGCCAGACCTCGACGGTGCAGATACGCTACATGGAGGAGCACAAACCGCCCATCCGCGTGTTCGCGCCCGGCAAGGTGTTCAGGCCCGACACGGTCGATGCATCTCACTTCTACATCTTCCACCAAGTCGAAGGCCTGTGGGTGGACAAGGATATTACCTTCAGCCACCTCAAGAGCGTGCTTCTTATGTTCGGGCGCATGATGCTCGGAAGCGACCTGAAGCTGCGCCTTCGCCCCAGCTACTTCCCGTTCACGGAGCCCAGCGCGGAGATTGACTTCTCCTGCTTCGTATGCGGCGGAGAAGGCTGCTCCGTGTGCGGCCGCAAGGGGTGGCTCGAGATGGGCGGCTGCGGAATGGTCGACCCGAACGTCCTCGAAACAGTCAACATTGACCCGGAGGAATACACCGGCTTTGCGTTCGGAATCGGGATTGACCGGATAGTAATGGCGAAGTACGGGATTGATGACATCCGGCTGATTTTCGGCAACGATGTCAGGTTCCTGCGACAGTTCTGAGAATTTTATCGCTGAGGAGGTTGGGATATGGCGATAACTGTGGAAAAGAAGTACAGAGCGCTGAGGTCAATTAGCCTTGTCCTTAAGATTTGCGCCATAGTGGTGCTTATTCTCGGCATCGTAGTGGCCGCGAGTTCTATGGCGAGCACCGAGAAGCAATTTGAAAGCCGCCACGTCGCGGTCCCCGGATTCTTCACGCTTATCTTGTCGATTATGGCGGCAATTGGTCTCTGGGCCTGGGCGGAACTAATTAAGCTGCTTATTGATGTCGAGGAGAATACGCGCAAGACGCACGTGCTGGTGGAAAGAGAAAGGGCATAAAGCCGCGGGTTTCAACCCGCGGATGTTCCCCACCGATAAACGGTGGGGCTTTGGAATATCCGGAGTTGTCATTTGAACGTAAGCTACAACTGGCTCAGGGAGATGGTGGAGTTTGACCTCTCGCCCCAGGAGCTTGCCGAGAAGCTCACCTTTGTCGGGCTGGAGGTTGAGCGTCTCAGTCCCATAGGCGAGGACTGGTGCCTCGAGCTGGAGCTCACCACGAACCGCCCGGATTGTCTCTCCATTGTGGGCGTGGCGCGCGATGTGGCGGTCATCTGCTCGAAAGAGGTCCGCCTTCCCGACTACTCCGTCGAGACCGCAGGCGATGAGACGGCCAGGTTCACTTCCGTTGAGATACTCGATGCCCACCTGTGCCCGCGCTACAGTGCACAGGTAATCCGCGGCGTCCAGGTAAAGGAATCGCCCGACTGGCTCAAAGAGAGGCTCGAGGCAATCGGCGTGCGGCCCGTGAACAACGTGGTGGATGTGACGAACTTCGTGACCATGGAGCTGGGCCAGCCGCTTCACGCCTTCGACTACGATGTGCTTGCGGAAAACAGGATTGTCGTTCGCCGCGCGAAGACCGGGGAGTCAATCACAGCGATAAACGGCAAGACTTACCGGCTCACCGAGGACATGCTAACGATATGCGATGCCCGCGAGCCTGTCGCGATAGCAGGAGTAATGGGCGGGCTTTTCAGCGAAGTTAAGGAAAGAACCACCAACATCCTGCTCGAAAGCGCGTACTTCGACCCCGTGAGCGTGCGCAAGACCTCGCGGGCGCTTGTGCTCGAAAGCGCCGCATCGTATCGCTTCGAGCGCGGCGTTGACCCGGAGACGGTGCTTGCGGCCAGCCTGCGCGCCGCGCAGATGATTCACGAGCTGGCTGGTGGCGAGGTCGCGCCTGTGCCGGTTGACATAAACCATCAGAAGGTGGAGCCCGGCAGCGCAAGCGTTCGCTTCTCGCGAATCCCGAAGGTGATAGGATACGAAGTTGCTCCCGAACGTGTCGTGGAGATTCTCACGCTTCTGGGCCTGCCGGTTATCACCCGGGACGAGGAGATGGTGGAGGTCAGCGTGCCGCCGCGGCGCTCCGACATCAGCCGGGAGATAGACCTCATAGAAGAGGTGCTGCGCCACGAGGGCATAGAGAAAGTGCCTCCTGTTGCGATAACCACAAGCGAGGTGAGGCCTGAGCACAGGCAGAGGTTCCTGTTCAGGGCAAGGGAGCACATGCGGGGGTTCGGGTTTTACGAGCTGCTCAGCGACAGCTTCGCTGCCGACACTGAAATGGGTGGGATGTGCTTTTTCGAGGCCAGGAAGCCGCTTCGTGTCAGGAATCCCGTCGTGGCACACAGGCCGCTCCTGCGAAGGAGCCTCATCCCCAACATGCTCGAGGCCTACCGCGCCAGCCGGGCCGCGGCCGAAAAGAAGGTTGGCATGTTTGAGGCATCGGTGGCGTACCTGCCCGGCCCTGCGAAGCTGCCGGAAGAGAAGCACGTTCTCGCCTTCCTCTGCCCGCAGGGCTACCTGGCGGCCAAGGGGACGCTCGAGGCGCTTCTTTCATGTCTGCGCTTGGAAGGAGCGAGTTTCGAGACCGCCAGCCACCCGGCCTTTGAACCGGGCAGGGCTTCGGCGGCCGTTCTGGCGGGGAAGAGGTTCGCGTTCCTCGGCGACCTTTCCCGGGAAGCGCTGGAGTACTTCGACATTGAAGAGACATGCGCCGTCTGCGAGCTGGACCTCGACTACCTGTACTCGCGCCTGAGAGGCGAAATCAGCTTCACGCCGATACCGCGCTTCCCGAAGGTGCTCAGAGACATGGCCGTAGTTCTGGACGAGAAGGTCCTGTGGCAGGAAGTGCGCGACGATGTCCAGGGGCTGGGAGTATCGCTGCTGAGGCATGTCGAGCTCTTCGACACTTACCGCGGCCAGCAGCTTCCCGCGGGCAAGAAGTCGCTGGCATTCTCGCTGGAGTTCCAGTCGCCGGAGCGGACGCTGACAGGTGAAGAAGTAGATGTGCACGTTCGCGACATTGCCTCTCACCTCGCGAAAAGATTCGGCGCGGCACTCAGGAAATAGTTGGATTTTGACTTGATTCGCCGGCCCCGGTGGGGTATTCTTTGTGAGCAGGAAGAACCTCTGCTGTGCTCGTAGTTGAGGGCAGATTTGTGAACCGATAATCTGACCCGGGGAGCTGGTTTTCTCCGTTCGAGGGCGTGCCTGCTTCCGGGCGGGAAGCCTGACTGACGGGGATAGGCGCCCACTTGTAAGAAGGGTTCCAAATACCCCTTCATACGGCACTCAAGTGGAGGTTTTTTCTTCGCGCGGCCCGTCGGGTTTTTTCCAGTTTCACCTTGACAAGCCGGTGCGATTTGGTAATTTTGACATTTCCGCCATCCTTGGGGAGTGCGTTAGGTGCGTTACGCAATACTAAGCGACATTCATGCCAACTATGACGCTCTCGAGGCGGTGCTCAAGGAACTCGAGAAAGAGAACATCGATGAATACGTGTGCGTTGGTGACATAGTCGGCTACGGCGCGGAACCTGACCGCTGCGTCGACAGGATAAAGAAACTGGTCGTTGCCTGCGTGGCGGGGAACCACGACTTCGCCACGATTGAGAAGACCAACATAGAGTTCTTCAACACGTACGCAAAGGAAGCCACGCTCTGGACCCGCAACAAGCTCTCCGAGGAAGACAAGCAGTACCTCAAGGACTTGAAGCTGGTCGAGGATGTGGGCGACTTCACCGTGGTGCACGGCACGCTCTATGCCCCCGCCCTCTTCGACTACATCCAGACCACCTTCGACGCCTACCTGAGCCTGCAGGTACTCAAGAGCAACCTTTGTTTTGTCGGGCACAGTCATGTGCCTATTAGCTTCTTCCTCGATGACGCTGTCACTTATTCGGTCGAGCCGGAAATCGACCTCAAGCCCGGTGTCAAAGCCATAATAAACGTAGGCTCTGTCGGCCAGCCCAGAGACGACAACCCAAAGGCCGCTTACGCCATATACGACACCGAGCAGAGCAAGGTCTGGGTCAGGCGTGCCGAATACGACATCGAGGCAGCCGCCAAAAAAATCATGGATGCCGGTTTGCCCGAGATACTGGGTGAGCGGCTGAAGTACGGCAGATAATGAGCAATGCCATAAATCCCCGCTCGGCCTTCGTAATTCCCGGCAGTCCCGGGAGACGCCGCAAGATACTCAAATGGGCTTTTGCGGCCCTCATCGTGCTTCTCGGAGCCGCCGCGTTCAACCACAATTGGGTCCGCTTTCAGCTTCACGTCGTGCTGATGAAGGTCGGCGGCAGCGAGACCCGGGCCCGGTCGCTGCGGTGGTTCATTCAGAACAACCCGGACAAGGCCAGGCACGTCTTCTTTGAGGTCATGCTCGAGGCCCCCGAGCTCAGGCCGCTCGCGGTAAGCGGGCTGCTGAAATCGGACCAGCACCAGCTCATGCCGGTCTACCTGAGCCTCTGGCGTGACACAACGACCGATTCCGAACTCAGAGATGCCATCCTCGAACTCATCGCCGACCACGCCGGCGAGAAGGGCTTTTTCCTCTTTACAGACCCGGACATGGTTCTCTCAACGGAGTCGCGATACTGGGGACTTGCCTACGATTATCTCAACGGCAATGCATCGCCTGAGATGATTGATTTCCTGATAAGCCGCTACCACGCCGGCGATGCCCAGTCCCGCAGGGCTGTCGTGACGGCGTTTTCGTACCTGACGGACAGTGCGGCTCTCGCCGGCCACACCGGCTTGCGGTCCCTGCTTGCAGACGCGATGCAGAGCCCGGACACGGAGATTCGATTCAGGGCGATTCAGGCATTTGGCCCTGTCGCCCGCACGGGTGACATCCCTGCCCTGCTCCTGTTCCTTGACGATGACGACAGGAGTATCACCGATGCAGTCGGCCGGCTCCTCAGGAATCTCGGCAGCCATCGCAGCGCTTCCGATACGGATAAGCTGCCCGGCTTCAAAGAGCTGGCCCTGGAGGCTTCCCGCGTGCAAGCCAAGGGGCACCCCCATGAGGTCACGGGGCAGCTTGGCCTGGAAGCACTCGGGCGCCTGCGTGACCTGGTCTTCTGCGGCATGCTCGACCAGGCTGACAAGCTCGCCCACGAACTCGCGTCCCGCACGCGGCAAATACTCCCCGATATCGTTACTGCCGGAATCGTCGCCTCATGGAACCGATACGAGTTCAGCACAATCCCTTCCTGGCAGCAGAATTCGTCCACCCTGAACAGAAGCTTCGGAGTGACAGTCTCGCCGGAAGCCGGCAAGCTTAACTACGGACAGATAGTCGCGGCAGGCATCGGCCGGGTCATCTACTGCGCCGATGTCCAGGCGTGGAAGAGAGATTACAGCACCGAGCGCGCAAAGCTCCTGCAGCACCGAGACCTTGCCGAGAAGGCGGGTCTCGAACAGGTGATTCGACTGGAAGTCACTGAAGAGATGCTCGGCAAGGGAAGCGCCTTCAGTAGCATTTTCACCGACATCCTGACCGCTACCCGCTCAGGCAAAGGCGCCAGGACGAAGTTCTTTGAAATCGGCCTGAAGCCAGGCACTAACCCTGCCAAGGTCGAAGAGGAGTTTGCAGAGCTCTTCAAGGAAGCAGCCATTACCGCGAAGACCTTGGACAACTCTGTCAAGCTGTTTCTCGGCCCGGTGGCACTCGGCGACAGACGCTGGTACAAGTCCCGAGGGATGATAGAAAATTTGATGTTTCATTCCTTCAAGGATAATACGCTATTCAGGAACTTCGTCAACGGCATCTCCATCAGCACTGACCTGCCGCTGCCCGCTCTTGAAACGGAGCTGGCCGAATTCGCGAAATCGCTCGCCCGGACGACGCCGCGCGGAATTCTCCTGTGGTGCACGGGCTTCAGACAGCCATGCAAGGAGCGCAGGAGTACCGCGGCTCGCCTCGAACGCGATTTCGCCCAGTCAATGAGAAACGCTTCCGAGCTGCCCGCCTGCATCTCGGTGCTGGCGGCCGCAGGTGTCAGCGCGGTTTTCTTCGACCCACTCAAAGACACACCATCGGGGGATGACCCGCGTACCGTCACGCTCAACGGCCTGCTCTACCGCGACTGCATGCCCAAACCGGTGTACCACACCGCCTCACAAGTGGTGCGCGCGCTCAGCGATTCCAGGCTTGCAGGCGCGAAGCGATACGAGTCCGGGCCGGGCACCAGGGCAGTACTCTTCCCGGGAGGCCCCCGCCCGGTCATAATTGCGTGGGGAGATGGCGCAAACGCCTCCGCGCAGATTGAGGTCGGGACGCCTCTGGCCTGCATCACCCGCGCAACTCCGGATGCACTCGGCAACTTCCGCAGCACGCTCGTCGAAGCGACGGACGGCAGGATTACCGCTGCGCTTGCCCGGGAGGCAGTCATTGTCGAACAGCTCGACGAGAAGCCTGCTGCGTGCGCTGCGGCTGGACCGCCGGGCGACCTGGATGTGTTGAGGAAGCTCGAGCACCTGCCCCAGCGGACCGCGACATGTCAGAAAAGCTACGGGACCTACGACCGCAGCGGCGCCAACGACGACGGTTTTTCCGGCACCAGCTCGTACCTGTACAGGAAAGACAACGGCGAGTACGTTATCTTTGACGCGCGGGGTCCGGGCTGCCTGACACGCCTGTGGCTGGGCAGAACGGACGACATCTCACGCATACGGTTCTATTTCGACAGCCTCGAAAAGCCCGGAATCGACATGACACCGAAGGAAATCTTCGACGGCAAGAAGGCCCCGTTCAAGTACCCGCTCGTGGCTGCCGGTGAATCGGCAGGCGGCGGTTCCGTTCTCCACCTGCCCATCTGGTTCTCAAAGCGCCTCGTAATCGCGTCAGTCGGCGCGCCGAGATTCTGCCAGGCAGACTACTCCCTGCTGGACCCTTCGGTCAAGGTCGAGAACTCGACCGCGCAGAACCTGAAAGCCAAGTCAGAGGAAATCGAGGCGCTTGCAGCCTACTTCAGGCGCGAGGCCCATGCCATTCACACCGACTGTTCGCCCTATGTGTTTAACAAGGAAGTGGAGCTGCCCCCGGGCAAGAAGGTGGATGTCACCAGGCTGACCGGCCCGGCGGTGATCCGGTGCCTGACGGTCGAGTGCGCCAACCCGGCTGACATTGAACGCGTGATTCTGCAGATTCACTGGGACGGCTCCGACGTGGCGGGTGTCGGCTCCCCTCTTTGCGACATCTTCGGCCAGAAGTATGGAATCCACCACTGGCAGGGCCACCCGGTGGGATATATGGGCGGGAAAGGATACATCCACTACCCCATGCCTTTCGAGAAGTCTGCGAGGGTGGTCCTGGCCAACTCCGGGTCCACTGCGGCGAAGGTCTTGCTGTCCATCGCCGTGAAACCGCTTGCATTGGGCGAGCCTGTGGAGCGCTATTTCTGCTGCCACTGGAAAACCGCAATCGCGGGAGCCGGCCAGGAAGTCCGGCTGCTCTCAGTGGGTGGGGCGGGACAGTTCGCGGGCTGCGTGCTGTCGGTCTACTCGCGCAGCGACCTTTCCTATCTCGACTCCGATATCCTGATTCTCGCCGACGATGCGTGCCGGCCGGTTGTGCACTCGACCGGCATTGATGACTACTTCGCGGGCGGGAACTTCTACGAACGCGGCACTTTCAGCCTGCCCTTCTGCGGACTCCTCACCAAGTCGAAAGCCACAACTGTGCAGTACCGGTTCAATATCGCGGACTCCATCACGTTCGAGAAATCGTTCGCATTCCGGATAGAGCAACTGCCCCCGGGCACCCGCCAGACAGTTATCTCGGGAGCGTTCTTCTGGTACTCGAAATCACCCGGCGGCGGGGACCAGCCTTAGGCGGGCAGGCCCCCGGGGAGCTGGCACTCCCTGGCCTCTTCGGCGCGTATCAGTTGCAGGACCTCTTGCGGGCTTTCGGCCGCCACCACTTCCCTGCGAAGGCGCTTGCTGTCGAAAATCCGGCAGACGCTGGCAAGCAGGGACAGATAGTGCACGTCGCGTGTCTTGCTGCTGACAAACAGAACTATCAAGTGCACAGGCTGGCCATCGATGGAGCCATACTTGATTCCCCTGCGTGATATGCCCATGGCACATGACAGGCTGCGCGCGGTCTTCACTACACCATGCGGGACGGCAATCCCACCTCCAATGCCGGTGCTCTGCAGCTTCTCGCGTCCCAGCACTGCTTCGGCAAGCGCCTCTTCGCCAGCGGCTTTCCCGCACTTCACCAGCCTGCGGATAATCGCGGCGAGAGCGCCCCGCTTGGTGCGGGCCTTGATGTCGCACAGTATCAGGTCTTCCGGAAGTGCTTCCGAAAGTCTCATTACGCTCGCTCCGCATTGAACAGGCGTGAGACCTGAGCCTGGGTATTCTTCCTCAAGCCTCACGGCTCACACCTCAAGCCTATGTTATCAGACGCTTCAGGAATAGCAACACCAATACGAACACTGCCTCGGCAAGAATTCCACCTCCAAACTTGGACGCACCCGCCCGGCGCTCGGCAAACTCGATTGGAACTTCGACGACCTTGAGTCCTTTCCTGAGCACACGCGCGGCCATCTCCACCTGAAAGGCGTAGCCCTCTGCCCGCACAGAAGCAAGGTTAATCAGCTTGAGCGCCCCGGTCCTGTAGCAGCGAAAGCCGGCCGTGTAGTCTTTCACCTGATTCCCGAGCAGAAGCGTGCAGAGTTTGTTGGCCGTGCTGCTCAGGAGAAGCCGCTTCCAGTCCCAGCCGCGAACCCGCCCACCCGGCGTGTAACGGGAGCCAATCACGAGGTCGGCACGCCTCTGCCGCGCAGTCTTAATCAGGACGGGTATCCGCACCGGGTCATGCGAGAAGTCGGCATCCATCGCCATCACATACGAGATACCCTCCTGCGACAGAACGCGGGCGAACCCTTCGCGGTACGCCGAGCCGAGCC
>DAOVDS010000247.1 GCA_030669415.1 bacterium | reverse complement strand
CCCCGAGGGGAGAGGGAAAAGCATATAGCAGCCCACAAAGTTAAGTGTCATTAGGTAGTAGAACAGTGGAGCAGTAAAGCAGCAGCCTGCGGCTGCAAAGGAGACCGAGATGCGCCGGCTCGCGTACCTGATAAAACGTCTAAGAAAGGGCACGAATTTTACAAATCGGCCCGGCAGGCCAAGACAAGTTAGGGAAAACCCGGAACCCGGTACTCTTACGCAAGGTGCTGATTGACATGAAGTTAAGTAATCATCGAAAAGACACCTGTCGCCGTAACCGGGGAAAAGAGTCTTTGACAATTTGTATTTTTTCTTGCGAGGTTGACGTGTGCAAAAGCTGTTCTTTGGGAAGAGGCAAAAGGAAAATATCTCCCTCTCTCCCCAATCTCCATATCTCCCTTCTTACACATGAGTTGTTTGTTAAGAACGGGATGGCAGGCGGGCAATTTCGCCTGTGGGGTACGAATTATTGTTGCAAAGGAGCGCATAAGTGAATAACATGCCGTCTCAACTTGAGGCTGCTATCTGGAGGGTGTGAATGGCATTCAGGACGCGCTGTCCGTCGTGCGCGACACTGTTTTCCGCGCCGGATGACATGCTCGGAAACAGGATAAAATGCCCGCGCTGCAAGACATTCTTCACGGCCAGGGAGGAGGAGCCCGGGCCCAGCGTGGCCGAAGGGACGTTCGCACCGCCGGGCGGTCCGCTTCCCTCCGAGCAGCCACCGCCGGGCGCAGGCCCCACCGCGGCGCCTCCACCGCCGAAGCGGGACGGGGCTCCCCAGTTCTACTGCAAGGTGTGCAACACGGGCTTTACGGAGGATGACATTCTCGATGGCATTGCAATCAGGCGTTTCGATGATGTCTACTGCCGCAAGCACTTCCAGATCAACTTCCCCGATGAGTGCGAGCAGCATCCCGGCACCAAGGCGGTAACCGAGTGCGGGCGCTGCGGGACGCCGCTGTGCGCAAACTGCGTGGTGGAGCTTCAGGATGAGCGTCTCTGCAGCAGGTGCAAGCGCAAGGTCCTGCGCGAGCTTCGCGGCGTCGAGGCGCCGGGCGAGGCCTTCGACTACGGGGACAGGCCGGGGCTTCCGTGGGAGCACCCGGGTAAGGGCTTCATGGAGCGCCTGGTGGGCACGATAAGGGAGGTGCTGTTCTCGCCCGGGTATGCGTTCCAGAAGATGCATGTTCGAGGCGGGTACGGCAAGCCGCTGCTGTACGGGTTCCTGCTGATAGCTGCGGGCTCGTTCCTCGGCAGTGTCTGGACGCTGGTGATTATGGGTGCCGGGGCGGGCATCTTTTCCGGGCCTTCCTTCGGCGAGACCGCGATGCCGATGGGCGCGCTGGTCATGCTGTATTTCTTCCAGTCAATGGTTGCCGGGCTGGTGGGGCCGTTTATCCAAGCCGCGATATATCACGTGTGCCTGCTGATAGTGAAGGGCGCCCGGCGTGACTTCGAATGCACCTACCGCGTCATTGTGTACGCGAGCGGGTCTACCGCGGTGTTCAACCTGATACCGATAGTCGGGCCGTTTATCGTCTTTATCTGGGGAATAGTTGCAACCATTATCGGGTTCTCGCGTGCGCACGGGATAAGCGGCGGCAAGGCGGCGCTGGCGTATTTCCTGCCATGGATCGTGTGCGGAGGCGGCACCGTCCTGCTGCTTGTCATAGTATTCGCGGCGGCTGCGCGGTAGCGTCGCGGGGTCTACTTGGGGATGTGGTAGGTCAGCACCATTGGGATGCCGCCGCGGTTGAGTTCTATCTGGAAGTCGGCGTCTTCCCTGAGCTGGGCGTGCCACTCGCTGCCGAGTTTGTACATGTCGCCCATGTCGCCTTCGAACTCCGAGAAGTCGCGGCCGTTGACGGAGCAAATCTCATCACCCACCTCGAACTTGAGGCTGGTGATGATGGAGCCCTTCTCTATGCTGATTATCTTGACAACTTTTGTGCCGTCGGGCTTTATGATAAACTGCGCCTCCGCCTGCTGCAGGGCTTCCCAGCACTCGCGGTAGTTCTCGTACTTCTGCCTGAACTCGGGCGGGCCCTCGTAGCTCTTGACTTGGGGGTTCTTGGCCTTGACCGGGTACTTGAGCTTTTTGGGCTTGCTGGCGGTCTTGCCGGGTTTTGCCGTGCCGCCGGTCCCTCGGGCGTGTCCGGGCGAGCGCCTTGCGGAACTTCCTTCTTTTTCGGCGCCGAAGTTGTACCGGCTGGACTCGGGCTCGGGCGTTGATGGCTGGGTTTCAACGAATCTTCCCGCCTTTCCGGTGGGGATGGGGCTGGGCTTCCAGTAAATCATCACCAGCACAAGGGCCGTGATTGCCAGCGCGGTGAGTATCCATGCGAGTTTTTCGAGGAATTTCATAACAGACTGTGCCCCCGCGTTGATTTCCTATCACTTATACTCCGCGCGGCGCCCCGGGTTCAGCCGGGATGCTATTTCTTTTTCAATTCCTTGGGGCGCATGAAGATGAGTATGGGGCTTGCGATGAATATCGACGAGTAAGTTCCAACTACGACACCGACAAGCATGGCGAAGGTGAAGCCTGCAATCGCCTCTACGCCGGAGAGGAACAGCACGAGCACCACGACGAACGTGGTGAAGCTGGTGAGCAGGGTCCGGGAAATAGTCTCGTTTATGGAGTCGTTTACTATCTGGGCGTAGCTCTCCTTGCTTTTACGGGCATCGAACTCCCTCCTGCGCAGGTTCTCGCGGATGCGGTCGAACACGACAATCGTGTCGTTGAGCGAGTAGCCTATGATAGTCAGGAAGGCGGCGATTACCGGCAGGTTTATTTTCATCTCGACGAGCCCGAACATGTCCACGAGCGTGATGACGCCCAGTGCGATTGCGACATCGTGTCCGAGCGCGAAGACGGCGGCGAAGCCGAACTTGAGCTCGAAGCGAACGGCGATGTAGAGTATGATTGCAATCATGGCCAGCGTAAGCGCCACGACAGCCTTCGCCTTCAGGTTGTGGGCGACTGAAGCGCCTATCGCATCCACGCGCGGGAACGGCTCGCTCAGCTCGACGCCGGCGGCATCCTTAAGTATCTTCTTGATTTTCGCAATGACCGGCTTGACCGGTTTGCCTGCGAGGCCCTCTATCTTCTCCGTTTCGACGCGCAGGCGCACGAAGCTCTCAAGTTCCGCTCCCTCTTTGTCGGCAACGGTGACTTTGGCGCCGTAGTAGCCGTGGTCGTTGAGGGCCTTGGCGGCGTCCTGCGCGAGCTTGGCCAGCTCGGCGGTCTTTCCCTTTCTCGCGAAAATGTAGACCAGGGCCTTCTCGTGCTCTCTCTTGAACTTCTCCTGCTCCTGGAGCACCTCTTCGGATGCATCCACGGCCAGCGGGGCAAGCCTGCCCTTGAATGCTTCGCTGATTCGCTGGTGCAGCACCTCCTGCAGTTCTCTCGTTCTGCCAGCGTCTTCCACCGCCTCGGAGGTCTCGACGGTGCGTGTCCTTATTGTGAACGATATTGAGATGCCCCTGTCGGGCTGCTCGCCCGGCAGGCCCACGTAGGTGGCGACCACTTCGGCATCTTCGAGACTTTCGATGTTGTGGACGATTTCCTTGACATTGCCTATTGTCTCCGGTTTCCTCAAGGACACCTCGAACAGGCTTCCGCCGGTGAAGTCGATACCGTATTTCTCATGACCGCGGCTGAAGAAGAGGAACAGGCCGGCGGCTATTGCGAGCATGGAGATGGTGAAGGCGACGTGGCGCGCCTTGACGAAGCCAAAGCTGGGCTTCTTGAGTATCTGAAGCATCTTTAGCTCGGTAACTGCGCGCCTGTCAATGAAGAAGCCCAGGAACGCACGGGTCACAAACAGGGCGGTGAACATGGAGCACAGGATACCTATGGAGAGCGTGACCGCGAAGCCCTGGATAGGGCCTGTACCCGCCCACAGGAGTATCAAGGCTGTAAGCAGGGTAGTGATGTTGGCGTCGAAAATCGTCCAGAAGGCGCGTGCGAAACCGGTCTCGGTTGCCTGGCGAATAGACTTGCCCTTCGCCTTCTCCTCGCGGATGCGCTCGAATATCAGGATATTGGCATCGACCGCCATGCCGACAGTCAGCACAAGCCCGGCAAGGCCTGGCAGGGTAAAGGTGGCCTGCGAGGCTGCCAGCGAGCCGAGAATCAGTACAATGTTGATGACCAGCGCGAGATTCGCTATGAGCCCCGCGGCGAGGTAGTAGATGCCCATGATAAGCAGCACAGCCGCAAGGCAGATGATAATTGCCATCATGCCGCGCTGAATCGCGCGCTCGCCGAGCATGGGTCCGACGGAGAACTCGCGCTCGAGCACGGGCTTTGTGGGCAGCGAGCCGCTCTTGAGGATAATGACCTGCTGGTTGACCTCCTCGCGAGTGTAGCGGCCCTCGATTATGCCGCTGGCGCCTATGGTGGCGCGTATGACTGGCGCCGACTGGACCTCGCCGTCAAGCACAATGGCGAGGTACCTGTCGATATTCTCGTCGCGGGTCAGGTGTCTGAACTGGCTGGCGCCCGTGGGCCCGAAGTTGAAGCCCACGGCGGGCTGCCCGATGTTGTTCTGTGTCGGGTAGACCTTGGAGAGAAGCGCCCCGCTGACCTGGTCGGCAGTCTCGACTATTGTTTCGGAGCGCTCCTTTACATTGCCTGCCTCATCATAGCGGACATAGGGCATGACCATTTTTTCAGGCAGGACAGGCTCCTTGCCCTGCGCCATTCGCTTCTTGTTTTCCTCCTTTACACGGGCCTCGTCCTCCCTTACCTCCTTTTTCTCTTCCTCCGTGAATTCGAGGTCGCTGTACTCGGAAAGAGTCTTATGGCTGGCAATCAGCCTGAACCACAGTACGCCCATGCGCTCGACAATCACCTTTACATCTTCTTTTTCCGACTCGTCGCCACCGGGCAGGTCAACGATGATATGGTTGCCGCCGTACGATTGGACCCTGATTTCCTTCAGACCCACCTGGTCGATTCGCTTCTGAATTACTTTTATGGTAGTACCGGTGGGGTCGGCCTCCTGGGGCAAATCCGGGTCAACGTCGAGTCGGTAGACGAGCTCGAAGCCGCCCTTGAGGTCGAGACCGATATTTATGCCGGCCCAGTAGAGGAAAAGCACCCACAACGCCACGAGGATTGCTATGAAGGTGAATTTCAGACCAGCGTATTTTTCCATGTTGAGTTCCTCTCAGCGGAAAAGGCGATGTCGCCTCTGTACTACTAACAGTCAATATCTTGTTTTTTTACGAAAGTTTCACGGCGGACAAGTCCGCCGGCTAAATACATGAAATAAAAATCTGTGAAATCTGTGGTCCCTTTCTTTGGTTGCGGCCGGAGGCCGCGCTGTGTGTTATTCCTTCTCTTCCTTGGGCACCACCTGCGCGACTGAGCCCTGGTTTACAGTTATCTTGACATCCTTGGAGTCATCCACCTTGAGCACGACGGCGCCTTCCTTTACCGACATGACTATGCCGTGTATCCCGCCGGAGGTAACGACACGGTCGTTTTTCTTGAGCTCGGCAACCATGGCGCGGTGGCGCTTGTCGCGCCTCTTCTGCGGCAGGATAAGGAAGACATACATGATTCCGAATATCAGTATGAACGGGAACAGAAGCGACAGGGGGCTTCCGCCGCCACCGCCGCCCTGCCCCGACGCCGGGGCTGTCTCACTGACCGTCTGCTCAGCCTGCATGAGGAATAGAAAAAAAGTCTCCACCTGTTACCTCCCAACCTTGTTCGCATTCTGCGTTCTAAAAAAGTCCCGCTATTATATCAGGGGTTCCTTCGCCCGCAAGGAGTTTTTCTCGCCGCAGAGGCACGGTGCCCGCGATGTTCTTGCAGGCAGTATGCAATATAAGCCACCCCGTTCACTGAACGGACAAGTTAGCCGGCGAACTTGTTCGCCGCGTTTTCTCTGTGCCTGGTCTATCGCGGCGGGCAAGCCCGCCGGCTAACTCCATCACTTGACAGGCGTTTTCCTGGGGTCAGTGATGTTAGGCCCCTCATTTTCCTTCCAGGGATTCTTCCTGCGGTATTCGGACGACGGCGTTTTGGCCACCCGGGCCGCAGCGTCCAGCTTCAGGCGGCGTTCTTCGGGATGGAAGTAACAGTACTTGAGATTCTGTTTCACCCATTTCACGGCCCTGGGCAGGTCTTCACGCAAGTGCTCCTTGGAGATGAATCGTCCATCCATGTGAACGAGGTCAGAAAGCTCACTGCAATCAACGGAGTTCTCGATTCTGCCCAAGCAGGATGCCTTTCTTCTGGGAGTGTCCGCATAGTGCCTGAACACAATCACGGCCCTCGCATACTCCGGCGCTTCTTTTCCGTGACCAGGTGCGTACCTGATACGCTCTCTCCACACGCTGCAAATCATTACCACAGCGTCGTAAGGCACAGGTTCTTTCCGGGGTATTACTATTTCGTGTTTCTCATCATAGGCCTTTGCCCATGCCATCAAGGCTGCCTTGCAGTCCGCCCAGTCGCTCTTATCACCACTTCTCAACACCTTGTAGCACATACTCATCGTCTCCTGGGGTGGCCCCAGGTATTTCAAGTGAATTAGCGCTATCTCAGCGGTAAC
>DAOVDS010000395.1 GCA_030669415.1 bacterium | reverse complement strand
ATTGAGCAAGATGAAAAGAAAGAAATCCTGTAAATCTTGTGAATCATGTCAAAAAAAGGGGAGTAGGCAGGATTAACAGGATTGACAAGACAACAAAAAGAAATCTCGTAAATCATGTCGAAAGAAGGCGTAAGTGGATATCAATGTAGTTGCGGAACGTATTATCGGCTGTGCCTGCCGGGTTCACAATGAACTCGGGCCGGGGTTTCTGGAAAAAGTTTACGAAAACGCCCTGAAGATCGAACTTGAGGAAGCGGGACTGGCCGTAGGAGAAGTACATCCCGTGATTGGGGGGATTCTAATAAAATAATTAACATTTTGCTTGACAACGGGTGAAAGATGCTGTATTCTGTTAAGAGAGATTGGGCGCGAAACCGGTGGCTGGGGCTGCCCGGACGCGTCCCATCGTGGTTTTAGGGGGTACGAAAAACTATAGAGCGGTAATTTGCAATGAAAAATGTTAAGTTAAACACAATTTACATAACTCCACCGGTAAAAAGGAGTTGCAAGATGACCAGATGGCGCAAGTCGAATCGCTGCCCACACACCAGTGATGTATTATTTGTAAATTTTCTCCCGTCCTATGCGCGGAGAAGCAAGGTGGCTATCTTGCTTTTCTTCCTTACATTGACAGCAATTTGCGGCATTAAGCGAAAGTTGAACCGTAGAGCAGTAGACCGCAGGCAAGCAGGAAGTGCCATGGGCACTTTAGAAAAAGTGGCTGTGTCACTACTGTTCGCCTGTTTCCTGCTCGCCTGCTCTGCCGCCGGGCGGAAAAAAAGCTTGAAATTCCCGGGAAGGCTGATATACTGATTTCGGCAATCTGCACCAATCCGTGAAAGGAGAGGCGATGAAAGCTGCCTTGACAGCCATACTCGCGGGAGTACTTGTGGTACTTCTGCTGGGCACCATCAACTACGCGCAGGACGAGCCCGAGGTCGGCAAGGCGAAGCGGCCCAGCGGCGAAGATGCCAAAGCGGTGGAAATCGGCGAGTACGAGTACGTCATCGCCTCCACCCTCGATGAGAAGCGCGAGGAGTTCATGGGCAAGTACGTCAAGATTGTTGACGAGCTTGCCGTCTTCTGGGACGACCCCACGCCCCACGACACGCAGGAAGAAGTTGAGGAGGCGGAGCAGAAAGGCTACAGGGGCGACCACGACAACCAGACACTCTCCGGCAAGTACAACTACCTCAAGTTCGAGACCTTCTACTTCCGCTGCCTCCTGCCCGAAGAGTTCGATAAAAGCGTTGACTACCTGCGCCGGCTCAACCGCACCAAAAATTTCGATGACGTGGAGAAAATCAAGGCTGAACGCAAACTCGTCTGCATTCGTGGCAAGCTCATCCGCACCACCGTTTGGGGCAAGGTCGCCGAGCGTGGTGAAGGCTATGTCGAGACGGAAGATGTCGTTCTTATGGTTCACAACATCGAGCGGCCTGACGAGCGTTTCTTCAAGGATACACCCAACGAGGAAGATGAATAGACCCTTGGACCTGCGCCCCGTGCCTCTGTAGTGGAAAGATGACCGAAACCCTTGACCCGCAGGAGCATCTCCCTTTGCCGTTCCTTCTGAAGGCGACGGCCTTCTTCCTGGCCGCGGATGGGATTTTCAAGCTCGCCGCTATCCTCTCCAACGTCGTCCCGGGCCCTGAAATCTTCGGCTACGACCAGAGCCGCTACTACTACGGCCTTGTCGCGGTCGTGGACCTGTCTCTGGCTGTGCAGATTCTCGGGCGCGTCCACTACGCCTGGATATTGGGCCTGGCCTTCTTCACGCTTCGGTCAGTTGTGCTCCTGACCCATTTCATCTTCACCAGCCCGCTTTCATGGCTCGGCCCGGGCAAGCTGGGGCGCATCCAGGTTGTGATAAGCATTGCGCTGTATGTCTTCCTCGCGCGCTACATTGTCAGCCGTCCCGTTCGCAAGGCACTGTCGCCTCAGAGCGGGCAGACCGGTACAGGAGGAGAGCATGGGGCTCTACATTGAATGCGTACCCAACATAAGCGAAGGCCGGCGCATGGAAGTCGTCGGCCAGGTCGCCGCCCAGGTTGAAGCCACTAAGGGCGCCTACCTGCTTGACCGCAGCTCCGACGCGGACCACAACCGCTCCGTCCTCACGTTCGCGGGCGAGCCCGACGCCGTCGGCGAGGCCGCCTTCCAGGTTGTCCGAAAAGCTGCCGAGCTCATTGACCTCACCGGCCATGAAGGCAAGCACCCGCGCATGGGTGCAACCGACGTCGTACCGTTCATACCGCTGGGCGAGGCGCGCATGGAGCACTGCATCCGCATTGCGGCCAACCTCGCGGGCCGCATCGGCAAAGAGCTCGATATACCCGTCTTCATGTACGAGCAGGCCGCGACCCGCGAGGACAGGCGCAACCTGGCCAACGTCCGCCGCGGGCAGTTCGAGGGCCTTCGCGATGAAATCGGCACCAACCCCGACCGCAAGCCCGACTTCGGGCCCGAGCACATCCACCCGACCGCCGGCGCGGTCGCAGTCGGCGCGCGCGAGTTTCTCATCGCCTACAACGTGAATCTGAAAAGCGACAACGTCGAGGCGGCGAAGAAAATCGCCAAAGACATCCGCGAATCCTCCGGCGGCCTGACCGCCGTAAAGGCGATGGGCCTGTTCCTGCCCGAACTCGGCGTCGCGCAGGTCTCCATGAACCTCGTCAACTTCAGGGCGACTTCCATGGAGACGGTCTACGCCGAAATCGAGCGCCGCGCCAAAGACGAGTTCGGACTCGAAGTACTCGAAAGCGAGCTTATCGGCCTTATGCCCGAGGCCGCATATTCGCCCGGCCTCGAGGACAGACTCAAAATCCGCGACTTCAAACCGGATATGATTGTCGAAGTGCGCCTGCGCGGCGCTATCGCCGGAACAGATTAGCCAC
>DAOVDS010000400.1 GCA_030669415.1 bacterium | reverse complement strand
CTGCTCTATTTCGTGACTACCTGGTCAAGGAAGTCATATAGGGAAGTAAAAGAGCTGTGCCGTAAACACAGGCCTGACATAGCACATTTCCATAACACCCTGCCGCTTATATCGCCCTCAGCATACTATGCCTGCAAGCAGGAAGGCGTCCCGGTTGTGCAGGCACTGCGCAACTATCGCTTGATATGTCCGAGTGGCCTGCTGATGCGCAGCGGGGAAATCTGTGAAGACTGCATAGGTGGCGATTTCACGCCTTCGCTCAAACACAAGTGCTACCGCGACAGCTACATCCAGACGCGTGCTGTAGTTCACATGCTCAGGAAACACTGGAAGCGCGGAACTTACAGCCAAATCGTTGACATGTACATTGCTCTGACCAACTTCGCTCGCGACAAGTTCATCGAAGGCGGTCTACCGGCAGAGAAGATCGCGGTCAAGCCGAACTTCATGCTGGACCCGCCTCAGCCTTGTATTGGTGGTGATTATGCGGTCTTCGCCGGTCGCATCAGTTTTGGGAAGGGGGTTCACGTTCTGCTCAAGGCATGGAGGCAGCTCGATTTCCCCCTGACGGTAATTGGCGACGGCCCGCAGCGAAGGAAACTGGAGGAAATGCGAATCCCCGGCGTGAATTTCCTTGGCTACCTGCCACACGGTGACGCAATTGAACTTCTCAGGCGTGCGCGGTTCCTCGTATTCCCGGCGCTCCTCTATGAAACCTTCGGGCGCGCGATGATTGAGGCCTTCGCATGCGGCAAGCCGGTAATAGCCTCGCGTTTGGGCACAGCAACAGAGATTGTCGAAGATGGCAAGACCGGCCTACTGTTCGAACCAGGCGATGCCGAGGACTTGGCGGCAAAAGCAAAGACATTGATTGACAATTCCTCGCTCGCAGAAGAACTGGGCCGCAACGCCAGAGAGGAGTTCGAAGCGAAATACACTCCTGAAAGAAACCACCGGGAACTGGTTAACATATACTTGGCTGCAATCAGGGGAAGCAGCACCTAATTTCAGTTCCGCTCGCAAAACGGCGGGACCGTTATCAATAGTATTCCCGGCAGTACACAAGAGAGTTGAGGGCGATGTGACCAGGAGACGAGCGCTGGTGGGTTCTTGTCCTGGCACTTCGAGAGCAATCCTGAGTTCCTGCGGCATGTCTTCCCGCAACTGACAGGCCGGGATTTTTGTTTTGACTCGGGAGGAGTTCTTCTGCAGAATCAGAGTCCTGGTGGATACCCGGGCAGATTGATCTGCGAGGTAGGCGTATCAGGTGATAACTCTTCGCAACAGAGTGATTCAGCTAACGAGTTTCGCTATTGATATGTCTCTCTCTGTACTTGCGTTCTTCTTGGCCTACTTCGTCAGAACGCTGCCGTCTGTGCAAGCCTTCTTTCGACCGACACTGAAAGGGTTTGACTACCACTGGTGGTTTGCGCTTGCCGTTGTTCCTATTTGGGCAATAGTCTTTCTCGCTCTGGGTGTCTATCGGCGCAGTGCCCCACGAACCCTGAGGGGACAACTTGTTCTGATGTTCTGCGGCATCTTGTTGGGCGGAGCGACGCTAATGACGTTACTTCTCCTCGCCACAGGGCACGAATTCTCCAGGAGCTTGATACTGATATTCCTTCTCGCAGATTTCTTCCTTCTCGGCCTGAAGACCATCGTTGGCTGGCACCTTGGCAGACGGACCCAACCTTACAGAATCCTTATTGTTGGGACACTCGAAAAAGCCAGAGAGTTCTTCGATGTAATGAAAGGACAGGAATACCATGGGGTTGAGTGCGCCGGGATTCTCTGCATTGATGATTCGCCGAAGCACAAGGAAGAGGAAGCTGTTCCTATGATAGGCGTGGTTTCACAGTTGTGTGAAGTGCTTGACACTAAACAGATTGAGGGTGTTGTTTTCTCAGTTCCTGCAGACAGAATGGGTAGTCTGGCTGAAGCTGTTCGCAGTTGCGAGGAAGTAGGGGTCAGAATCTACTTCGATCTGGCGATAGATGGGCTCCAGTTTGCCAAGGGAACTACCGGGTCCATAGGCGGCAAACCTCTTCTGGCTTTTCAGCCTCGCCCAGTTGCACGTCGATAGTCACTGCCGCCTGTCTCCGCGGCCACCTCGGCAACAGTACAACAAGGCATGGCTGGAGGGGGAGGATTCGAACCTCCAATAGCTGATTAACAGTCGGGAGGATAGAAAAAGTAAAGTTATAACTGGTCAAGACTTACGACTTGGACAAAACGTTTTGTACCGGATTTTGTCCGCAACATCAGCATCTTAGCAGCGCCATGCAAGAACCTGCAACTGGCCGAAAAAGCCGCAAATGGTGCAGGATAGCAGAATATCTGCCGCCATAGGAATAACCGGCCCACTTGCAGACCACTTTGAGAAAGGGCAGGTTATGCGGGCGCTGGTAAGCGGCTATAACGAAGAGAAGCGAGGGCTCATACTTGGCCTAAAACGTCTTTCCCTTGAGGCAGCAGCGCAAGGATACCCTATTGGAAGTGAGGTCAACGCGACGGTTACGTATGTTTGCGACGACTATGCGTTCTTGGAGATTGAAGAGGGTTTACAGGGTTTTGTGCATATATCCGAGGTGTCTTGGGAATACGTAGAGAGCGTGCAGAGTAAGCTTGCAGTTGGCCAGCGTCTCAGAGTGAAGGTTGTTGAACATAACATGGAAAGAGGTAGATTGACGTGCAGTCGCAAAGCTGTCCTACCTGACCCTTGGTCAACATTCGGCAAAAAACCGGGGGATACTGTGAGGGCCGAGGTTGCGGGGTTTGTAGAAGGAGGTACTCTGGTCAAGATGGCGGAAGGTGTAGTGGGCTATCTCAGAAATGCCG